>NZ_PNOT02000121.1 GCF_002879535.1 Mesorhizobium intechi | reverse complement strand
GTCTGGTTACGCTGCAGCCGGATCGAAATGTCGTCGACGGCACGCAGCATCAGCGGCTCGCCGGCAAGAAACCCGCCGCCGATCCTGAATGTGACCTCGACATGCCTGCCTTCGAGCACGACAGGGGCATTGGCGGGCGGCGGCGCCTTGCTTCCCGTCGGCTCGGCCGCCAGCAGCATCTTGGTATAGGCGTGCTGCGGGTTGGCGAAGATGGCTCCCGCCTCGCCCTCCTCGACCACCTCGCCCTGGCGCATGACATAGACCCTGTCGGCGAAGCGCCGGACAATGCCTAGATCGTGGGTGATGAAGACGATGGCCATGCCGAGCTTGCGCTGCAATTCGGCGAGCAGCATCAGAATCTGCGCCTGTATTGTCACGTCGAGCGCGGTGGTCGGCTCGTCGGCGATCAGGATGTCGGGATCGTTGGCCAGCGCCATGGCGATCATCACGCGCTGGCGCTGGCCGCCGGACATCTCATGCGGGTAGGATTTCATCCGCCGCTCTGGATCGGGAATGTGCACCAGCCGCAAGAGCTTGAGCGCCTCTTCGCGCGCCTCGGCGGCATTCAGGCCACGATGCCTGCGGATCGGCTCGATCAGCTGATTGCCGATCGAATAGAGCGGATCGAGCGAGGTCATCGGCTCCTGGAAGATCATGCTGATCTTGGCGCCGCGCACCTTGTTCAGGTCGGATTTGCTCAGCGTCAGCAAGTTGCGGCCGCGATAGTCGACGCTGCCCGTGGCCTCGCCGTTCGAGGCGAGCAGGTTCATCGCCGCCATCATGGTCTGGCTCTTGCCGGAGCCGGACTCGCCGACGACGGCGACGGTCTCGCCGGCATTGACGTGGATGTTGATGCCCTTCACCGCTTCGACCGCGCCGTCGAGCGTGCGGAAGCGGACACGCAGGTCCTTGACGCTGAGGATCCGTTCGGGCGTGGCCATGTCAGCGGTCCCCATCTTATCGATCTCTCGGGTCAAGCGCGTCACGCAGGCCGTCGCCGACGAAATTCAGCGCAAACAGCGTCGAGACGAGGAAAAAGGCGGGGAACAGAAGCAGCCAGTTGGCGGTGCCGATGTTCTTGGCGCCGACCGAAATCAGCACGCCCCAGCTGGTCATTGGCTCCTGGACGCCGAGGCCGAGGAACGACAGAAAACTCTCCAGGATGATGACCTGCGGCACCAGCAAGGTCATGTAGATGACAACCGGGCCGAGCAGATTGGGGATTACGTGGCGCAGCAGGATGCCGCGCTGGCCGACGCCCATCGCTTCCGCCGCCTGGACATATTCCTGACGGCGGATCGACAGCGCCTGGCCGCGCACGATGCGCGCCATGTCGAGCCACAGCACCGCGCCAACCGCCAGGAACATCAGCACGAAGTTGCGGCCGAAGAACACCACCAGCATGATGACGAAGAAGATGAACGGCAAGGAATAGAGCACATCGACGATGCGCATCATCACCTCGTCGATCCTGCCGCCGGAGAAACCCGCGGCGGCGCCATAGATCACCCCGATCACCACCGCCACGACGCCGGCGAGCAGGCCGATGGCCAGTGAAATGCGACCGGCCATCAGCGTGCGCGAGAGCAGATCGCGGCCGGTGTTGTCGGTGCCGAACACAAAATATTGCTGCTTGACCGACGCACTCATCGTCACTTCCAGACCGTCGGGCGACTTGCTCTCGATCTTGGTGTCGTCGAAGGCGTCGGAGCGGTCGAGGTAGCGGATGTTGCGATCATCGATCGGCTTGGTCGACTTGACCGTGACGAAGACGTGATTGCCCTCCTGGTGCCATTCCTTGATATCGACCCGCATGCGCTTGATCGCGTCATTGAGCGCGGACTCGATCATGTCGGGCTTCGGATAGGCTGTCAGGCTTGGCGGCATGCGCACATAGTCAGCATATATGGTCGTGTACTGATGTGGCACGAACCAGGGGCCAAACACGCTGAGGAGCCCGATCAAGGCAAGGTAGTAGAGGCTGAACATGGCGGCGCGGTTGGCCTTGAGGCGCGCCCACGCATCGCCCCACAGTGAACGGCCGACGACAGCGGGAGCGGTGGCTGCGATGTCAGTCATAGCGCACCCTCGGGTCGACGACCGCATACATGACGTCGACGATCAGGTTGAAGACGATGGTGAAGATGGCGATCACCACCACCGTCCCCATCACCAGCGTGTAGTCGCGGTTGAGCGCCGCATCGACGAAATAGCGGCCGACGCCGGGAATGGAGAAGATCGTCTCGACGATGACGGAGCCGGTCAAAAGGGCGGCCGCCGCCGGGCCGGTGAACGAAACGATCGGCAGGATCGCGCCGCGCAAGGCGTGCTTGACCACCACCGACCAGTCGGAAAGGCCGAGGGCGCGGGCGGTGCGGATGTGGTGGGAGCGCAGTGATTCGATCATCGAGCCGCGCATCAGGCGGGCGACGATGGCGATCTGCGGTAAGGCAAGCGTCAGCACCGGGCCGACCTTGTTGATGAAGGCGCCGTCGCCCCAGCCGCCGATCGGCAGGAGCTTCCAGGTCAACCCGAAGAGAAGCTGGATCACCGGGGCGATGACGAAGGTCGGGATGGTACTGCCGGCGGTCGCCAGCGCAATCACCGTATAGTCGCCAAGCTTGTTCTGGTTGAGCGCGGCAATGGTGCCGAGCACGGAACCGAGCAGCAGCGCCAGGATCAGCGCCGAAGCGCCGAGTTGCACCGAAATGGGCAGGCCCTTGGCGAACAGTTCGGTGACGGTGAAATCCGGCATGTTGTAGCTCGGGCCGAAATTGCCGCGCAGCAGATTGCCGAGATAGTGAACATATTGCAGCCAGAGCGGATCGTTGAGGCCGAACTGGGCTTCAAGGTTGGCCTTGATCTCGGGACTCAGCCCCCGCTCCTGGTTGAATGGCCCGCCTGGCGCGACGCGCATCAGGAAGAACGCCATCGTCACGATGACGAACAGCGTCGGGATGGCGGTCAAAAGCCGCCGGAATACGTATCGCAGCATCGGTGCCCCGCTTGATCCGGAACACGCGTGTCCAATTGGACCATTGTGCTCCAGCCTTCAAATCTTCGCACCGGATTTTCCGAAAATCGATTGCGCTTCCCGGCCGATGCGATGGCAAACCAGCACCGCCGCGCACTTCAGTGCGCGGCGGCTTGGCCAGGGATCAATCCTTGCTGACGAAACGCGACGGATGGATATCCATCACATTGTCGACGAAGCCATGCAGCTTCGAGGACACGATGTCGTGGTAGCTGTAGTAGAGCAGCGGGATCTGGCCGACGTCGTCGACGAGAATGCGCTCCGCCTCGGAGAGCTCCTTCATGCGCTCCTCGGGCTTGCCGCCGGCGGCGGCAGCCTTGTCCATGGCCGCTTCATAGGCCGGGCTGTTGTAGTTCGAGTAGTTGTTGCCGCTCGCCTTGCGCGAGATGCCGAGGAAGGTTTCCGGATCCTTGTAGTCGGCGATCCAGGCGGCACGAGCGACGTCATAGTCACCCTTCTGCTCGAGGAAGGAGTAGTGGGTCTTGGTGTCGGTGTTGAGCAGCGTGACGTCGACGCCAAGCGGCTTCAGCTGTTCCTGGATGGCGACCGCGGTGTTCTTGTGGTTCTCCGAGGTGTTGTAGCGGATTTCCATCTTCAGCGGATGTTCGGGCGTGTAGCCGAGTTTCTCGAGGATTTTCTTGGCCGCGTCCTCGCGGTCTATCTGCGGCATGTCGGCATACTTGGCCATTGCGGGCGTGTAGCCCTCGATGCCGGGAGGCACCATGGAATAGCCGGGCAGCATCGAGTTCTGCCAGACCTTTTCAGCGATGAAGTCGCGGTCGATCGCCATCGAGATGGCGGTGCGCAGTTCAGGATTGTTCCACGGCGCTTTGTCAGTCTTGATCGCATAATAGTAGGTGCCGAGATACGGGCCGACATGGATCTGGTCGCCGAACTTGGTCTTGAGGTCAGCGAGCTGTTCGGTCGGCAGATCGTCATAGCTGTCGAGTTCGCCTGCCTCGAAGCGCTTCATCGCCGATGAGCGGTCTTCGGTCGGGATGTAGTTGACCACGTCGAACTTGACGGTCGCGGCGTCCCAGAATTTGGGATTCTTAACCAGCTTCATGTGGTCGTTGGGAACCCATTCGGCCAGCGTATAGGCGCCGTTCGAGACGAGCTTGCCAGGCTTGATCCAGTCGGCGCCAAGCTTTTCAATCGAGGCCTTGCTGACCGGATAGGTCGCCTGGTGGGTCAGCATCTCCAGGAAGTAAGGCGTCGGCGCCTTGAGCGTCACCTCCAGGGTGTTGGCGTCGATCGCCTTGACGCCCATGTCCTCGGGCTTGCCTTTCTTGGTGTTGACGTCCTCGGCGCCCTTCACCGGATACAGCATCGAGGCGTATTCGGCGCCGGTCGCCGGATCTTCCAGCCGATGGAAGGCGTAGACGAAGTCGTCCGCCGTCACCGGGCTCCCGTCCGACCACATGCCGTCCTTGCGCAGCTTGAAGGTGTAGACGGTGCCGTCATCCGATACCGTCCAGCTTTCGGCGGCGCCCGGAATGAGGTTCGCCTTCTGGTCCTGCATGACCAGACCCTGGAACAGGTCACGCAGCACATTGGCTTCATAGACCGTCGAGGTCTTGTGCGGGTCGACGGACTCCGATTCGGCGGCTGTGCCCCTGTTATAGACGCTCTCGGCGAACGCCGGTGAGTAGAATGCGCCGGCGGCTACCGCCATAGTGGTGGCGAATACCGTCGCCTTCAGCATGTTTTTCAGCATGAAGTTCTCCCTGTCGGCGCTGCCGTGGGCGCGCCTTTGAGTGTTGACGCCCCGGAACCGATGCCTGGTTCCTTTGAGCGCGCCGCCGGTTCCCCCCGGCAGCTGGTGGCAGGAGACTAGACAGGAGGTAAGCTCTTTTCAACCGAGTACTGATTGACCCTAAGTCAATCTCAGATTCGAAGAAGCAACAGCTAAATTAGAACGGCATTTTCAATCGCGCGCACCCTCAGGTTGCACCCAGAGTTTTCGCTTTCTGCATGCGAACTTTGGCATGCTGGTATCATGGTTCAGAACCTCATTTCCAGGCTCCGAAAACGCGCCTTCCGGACAGAAAATTCGGGAACGTCGGCGGTCGAGTTCGCCCTGTTGGCGCCGATTTTCATCCTTCTCCTGCTCGGAATGGTTGCGTACGGTATCTATTTTGGTGCTGCGAACTCGATCCAGCAGATCGCGGCGGATGCCGCCCGGACGGCTATAGCCGGGCTTAACCAGACGGAGCGGCAGACGCTCGTTGCCGCCTTCCTCGCCAACAATGCCGGCGGTTACCCATTCGTGGACGCCAGCAAACTGACCTACCAGGCCAATGACAGCGTGGCCGACGGCAGCCAGTTCGTGGTCTCGATCTCGTACGATGCACGCAACCTGCCGATCTGGAATCTCTTCCCGGGCATAGCCATGCCAGGGACCACCATCAATCGTCAGTCAACGATCAGGGTTGGGGGTATTTGAATGCCGCAGCGTGCAGGCAAGGGTATCGGCCGGCTTGCACGGTCTATGATGGGGGACAGGAAAGCGAACTTCGCCGTCATGACAGCGCTGAGCGCGCCGGTCGCGCTGGCGTTGGCAGCGGTCGCCATCGACGAGGCCTCCATCTACACCGAACGCCGGCAGGCCCAGGCGATGGTCGATCTGGCGGCGATCACCGCAGCCTCGAACATCAACAATGTCAACACGGCTGTCGTCACCACCCTCACCGACAACGGCATGCCAGGTATCGTCGTTCAAGCCTCGGGCCAGACCATTGCCCCGGCCGTCGGCAAGACGGTGGTGACGGTCACGCAAGGCCGATATGCCTCGACGACCACCAACGTCACCCAGCGCTTCCAGCCGGGCGTGACCCCCTATAATGCGGTGCGTGTCACGCTGGCGAAAATCCCCGCCCGCTATTTCGCGAGTTCGCTGATCCCCACTCCGGTCATCGGCACCCAGGCCACGGCCAGCATGACGCCGCAGGCGACATTCTCGGTGGGGTCGAGACTGCTTAGCGTCAATGGCGGCATCCTCAATGCCTTGCTGAGCGGGCTCCTCGGCGGCAACATCTCACTCAGTGTCATGGATTATAACGGGCTGATCTCGGCCGATGTCAGCGTGTTGTCCTTCATCAGCGCGCTCGCCACACAGCTGAACATCACTGCCGGCACCTATTCGGACGTGCTGGCCTCGAAAGCGACCGTCGGCCAGATCGCCACCGCCATGGCCAATGTCCCTGGCCTCGGCAACACGGCCAAGGTCGCCCTGCAGACCATCGCCTCCAAGTCGACCAGCACGGTCAAGATCCCGCTCTCCAGCCTTGTCGATCTCGGCTCCGTCGGCAGCCTTGGGCTCGGGCAACAGCCGTCCGGCCTCGGCGTCGATGCAAGCGCCATGGGGATGCTGACCGCTGCCGCTGTACTTGCCAACGGCACCAACCAGGCCGCGATCGATCTCGGCGCCACCATACCGGGGCTGCTCTCGACCAAGCTCAACATCGCCATCGGGGAGCCCGCGCAATCCTCGCCCTGGCTCGCGGTCGACGGCATCGGGAAGGTTGTGCGGACCGCCCAGACGCGCATCAAACTGAGGGCGTCAGTCGGTATAGGCACGCCCGGCATCGGTGGCGGCGTCAATCTGGTAGCCGTCAATCTGCCGCTCAATGTCGAAGTCGCCTATGCCGAGGCCAAGCTGACCGACATCACCTGTCCGACAGGGCCTTCCAGCATCAGCGTCTCCATCGCCGCGCACCCGGGTGTTGCCCAGTTGAACCTGGCCAACAGCAACAATCCCTCCGGCTTCGCCGATTTCAGCCAGCCACAGACCTTCACCGATGCGGACATCGCCGATGTGAAGCTGCTGTTGTTACCGCTGATCCAGGTGATGGGTTCGGCCGCGACCGCCATCACCAACAACAACCCGCAGACCTTGACGTTCAATGCGACCGATATCGCCAACAAAGCGGTCAAGACCGTTTCAACACGCAACATCTCGCAGTCGCTCACCACGTCGCTGGTCAACAATCTGTCGCTCTCGGTCAATGTGCTTGGTCTTGGCATCGATCTGACCGCCCTGCTTGCAACGGTCAAGCCGGCGGTGGTGACCCTGCTCAACACCGTAACGGCGCCCGTCGACGACTTGCTCTACAACGTGCTGTCGGCCTTGGGTGTCGGCGTCGGCCAGGCCGACGTGCGCGTCACCGGGGCGACCTGCGGTCGGGCGGTGCTCGTTCAGTAAGGCTTTCCTGGCCAAGCGGGTCGCCTGGCCAAGGCGCGGTCGAACGGCCAGTCAGTCGAGCCGGCCAAGGAAGCAACCGAGAGCCGGCAGCGAAAGCGCTTCCTCCTCGCCGGCAGCGGCGCCAGCAAGGACAGCAGCGACAGCGCCAATATCCGGTGGCAAGGCCCAATTCGCCGGCTCTCCAGCGAAATTGAAAACGCAGAGCAGTCTCTGCCTACCGCCTTCGCGGATGAAGGCCAGCACGTCGCCTTCGGCGTCGAGAAAGCGGATCGAACCGCTGACCAGCGCCGGATGCCGCCTGCGCAAGGCGAGCGTCGAACGGTAGGCGGACAGCACCGATTGCGCGCTGCCGTTCTGCACATCGGCGGCGCGGGCGCGATGGCCGGCGGGGACTGGCAGCCAGGGCTTGCCCGTCGAAAAACCCGCATTGTCGGCGCCGGCTTCCCAAACCATCGGCGTACGGCAGCCATCCCTGCCCTTAACACCCGGCCAGAAACGGATGCCGACGGGATCGCGCAGATCCTCATAAGCCAGCTCCGCCTCCTCCAGACCGAGTTCCTCACCCTGATAGAGGCAGATCGAACCGCGCAGGCATGCAAGCAGCATGATGGAGAATCTGGCCACCGCGTCGGCATCGCCATCCGGCCTTGTCCACCGGCTGACATGGCGCACCACGTCATGGTTGGAGAACGCCCAGCAGACCCAGCCGTCGGCAACCGCATGCTCGAAGGCCTCGACACAGCCGCGCACATGCGCCGCCGAAAATTGCGGACCGAGCAGGTCGAAGGTGTAGCACATCTGCAGCTTGTCGCCGCCCGAGGTGTAGGCGGCCAGCGTCTGCAGCGAGCGGCCCTCATCACCGATTTCGCCGACGGCGGCGCGGTCTGGATATTCATCGAGCAGCGCCCGGAAACGCCTGAGGAAGGCCAGGTTCTCCGGCTGCGTCTTGTCGAACAAATGCTCCTGGTAAAGGTAAGTGTTGGTCTCGCCATTGGTGCCGGCGACGCTCGACGCCAGGGGCGGATTGCTGCGCAGCCAACGGTCATGGACATAATAGTTGACCGTATCGAGGCGGAAACCGTCGACGCCACGATCGAGCCAGAAGCGCACCGTGTCCAGCAGCGCGTCCTGGACGTCCGGATTGTGGAAATTCAGATCGGGCTGCGAGGCGAGGAAATTATGCATGTAGTATTGCCGACGGGTCGAATCCCACTCCCAGGCCGGGCCGCCGAAGACGGACAGCCAGTTGTTGGGGGCATTGCCGTCGGGTTTCGTATCGGCCCAGACGTACCAGTCGGCCTTGGGATTGTCGCGGCTGGCGCGGCTCTCGATGAACCATTCGTGCTTGTCGGATGAGTGAGACAGCACCTGGTCGATGACGACCTTCAGGCCGAGCCGGTGCGCTTCGGCGACAAGAGCATCGAAATCCTCCAGCGAACCGAACATCGGATCGACGTCGCGATAGTCCGACACGTCATAGCCCATATCGGCCATCGGCGACTTGAAGAAGGGCGAGAGCCAGACAGCATCGACGCCGAGCGAGGCGATGTGGGCAAGCCGCGCGGTGATACCCTTGAGATCGCCGCTGCCGTCGCCGGTCGTATCCTGGAAGGAGCGCGGATAGACCTGGTAGATGACGCAGCCGCGCCACCATGCGTTCGCCTGGCCCGTATTGTCATCGACCATCACGAACCCTTCCTGGCGCGACCCTTGGCGGTCCGGCGCGAGCCAGTCGTTTTCGCATCGGATTGCCCGAGAGCCGGCTGCGACTTTTCGGTCCGGTGCTCTGCCATGAAACGGACGCTGCGGCCCGGCAGCGGCCGCGCAAGGTCGATCGCCTGCGTCTCGATCGCCGGCTGCCATCGGAAGCCTTCCCGCACGGGCAAGGTGAAGACGCATTGACGACGATCGCCATTGATCATGACGGCAAGGCGGTCGCCGCCTGCATCACCCAATATCATGACGAGGCGATGCCGCGCGGGGTCGTTCCAGTCCGTCTCGGCGAGCGGCATGCCGGTCTCGCTCAACCAGGCGACGTCGGGAACGCCTGAGGCATCGGCCGATTGTCCAGTCAGGAAATCTATGTCCGAAAGAGCGGGGACGGTGCGGCGAAGCATGCCGAGCGCCGATGCGTAGCGCTCCAGCGCCTGGTCGCGGCCGGCCCAGTCGAGCCAGGTGACGGCGTTGTCCTGCGCATAGGCATTGTTGTTGCCCTTCTGGCTGCGGCCGAACTCGTCGCCCGCTGTCAGCATGATGGTGCCGCGCGAGGCAAACAGCGTGGCGAGCAGCGCGCACTGGTCGTCGAAGCGCGCTTTGACGATCGCCGCACTCTCCGTCTCGCCCTCGGCGCCATTGTTCCAGGACAAATTGTCGTTGTGGCCGTCGCGGTTCTGCTCGCCATTGTCCTGGTTGTGCTTGCGCTCATAGGCGACGAGATCGGCCAGCGTCATGCCGTCATGGGCGGCGATGAAATTGACCGTGCGGCTGGCCGGCTGGCCGGCCCTGCCGAAAACATCGGACGAACCGGCAAGCCGGGTCGCCAGCGTTCCTGCCGCGCCGGCATCACCGCGCCAGAAGCGCCGGGCATCGTCGCGATAGCGATCGTTCCATTCGAGGAAGCGCGGTGGGAAGTTGCCGAGCTGGTAGCCGTCAGGACCGATATCCCAGGGTTCGGCGACCAACACGCGATCGGCCAGCATGGGATCGCCGGCGATCGCCGCGAGCAAGGGCGCCGCGGGATCGAACACGCCGTCGACGCGGCCCAGCACGGGCGCCAGATCGAAGCGGAAGCCGTCGACGCCGGCATTGCAGACAAAATGCCGGAGCGTGTCGAGCACCATGTCCCGCACCGCCGGATGATCGCAGGCGACGGTGTTGCCGGTGCCGGTGTCATTGACCAGCCTGCCATCCGGCTGGTGCCGATAATAGGTCTGGTTGTCGAGGCCGCGCAGCGACAGCGTCGGCCCCAGCCGGTCGCTTTCGCCCGTGTGGTTGAAGACGAGATCGAGGATTGTGGCGATGCCGGCCTTCCGCAGCGCCGCCACGGTGTCGCGCAATTCCCTGAGGCCGCCGGGCGCAAGACGCGGGTCGAGCGCCATGAAGGTGACGGGATTGTAGCCCCAGGCATTTCTCAGGCCCAGCGGCGACAGGTGCCGCTCGTCGATCGACGCCGTCACCGGCATCAGTTCGACGGCCGACACGCCGAGCCTTTGCAGATGTTCGATGATGACAGGATGAGCAAGCGCCGCGATCGTGCCGCGCTGCGCTGGCGCAATGTCCGGGTGCAGCTTGGTGAAGGCGCGCACAGGCACCTCGTAGATCAGGCCGCCGGGTCGAAACAGCGGCGGCAACACAGGCACCGCTTCGGGCAAGGCTTTCGCCAGGGTCTTGGGCATCAGCGGCGCGGTGTCTGCACCCTCATTGCGCCGCGCGGCGAGCCGCCAGTGATAGGCGTATGGCCGGTCGATTTCGACGGCGTAGGGATCGGTAAGCAGCTTGTCGGGGTCGAACCACAACCCGCGCTCGGGCGCATAGTCGCCGTCGGCGCGAAAGCCATATCGCGTCCCCGAGGCGGGGCCGGGAACAAAGACCGCATGCACCCCCTCGCCTTCCGGCTGCAACTCCAACCGGTCGAGTTCGCGGTTTCCCTGCTCGTCGAAGATCGACACCCAGAGGCGGCGTGCCGACGAGGACCAGGCTGCGAAGCGGATGCCGTCGCGGGTGACGGTGGCGCCAAGTTGGGTCATGAGAGCGCCTTCCCTTCTCCCCTTGTGGGAGAAGGTGGAACTGCGCGCGGTGCCGAAACGGATGAGGGGTGCTGGAAGGGATGAGGCGCCGGTGGCCTGGACGTTGGTTTGCGCCAAGCTGGAGCACCCCTCATGCGACCGAGCTTCGCTCGGCCACCTTCTCCCACGAGGGGAGAAGGAAAAGCCCTCACCGCCACTCTCAAGTAATCACGCTCGGCTTGTTGCGGCCGGTGTGGCTCTTGATCCCGGCGATGTCGTCTGCTGCAGCGATGAGGTCGGCAAGGGCTGCCTGCGTGTCGAGATCGTGCCTCGCCTTGTCCGGCTCGTAGCGCTCGATATAGACGCGCAGCGTCGCGCCGGACGTGCCAGTGCCGGAAAGCCGGAAGGCGACGCGCGAACCGCCTTCGAACAGGATCCTGATGCCCTGATGCTTGCTGGTCGAACCGTCGACCGGGTCGTGATAGGCGAAATCGTCGGCCTTGGCGATCTTCAGGCCGCGCACGCTGGTGCCGGGCAACGAACCTAGCTTGGCTCTGAGTTCATCCACCAGAGCGTTGGCGCGGTCGCTCTCGACC
This sequence comes from Mesorhizobium intechi, assembly GCF_002879535.1. Lineage (GTDB taxonomy): Bacteria > Pseudomonadota > Alphaproteobacteria > Rhizobiales > Rhizobiaceae > Mesorhizobium > Mesorhizobium intechi. The sequence continues at coordinate 9,828 of NZ_PNOT02000121.1, read as the reverse complement.
TCCTCATAGTCGTGGCGGGAATAGTAGTTGCGCCCGTAGGCCGCCCAGTGCTCTGTGACGACCTGCTTGCAGCTTTCGCCCCGCGCGGCGAGGATGTTGAGCCAGAGCAGCACCGCCCACAGGCCGTCCTTTTCGCGCACGTGATTGGAGCCGGTGCCGGCGCTCTCCTCGCCGCAGATTGTCGCCATGCCGGCATCGAGCAGATTGCCGAAAAACTTCCAGCCGGTCGGCGTCTCGTACATATCGATGCCGAGTTTTTCGGCGACGCGGTCGGCGGCGCCACTGGTCGGCATCGAACGGGCGATGCCCTTCAGCCCGTCCTTGTAGCCGGGTGCCAGACGGGCATTGGCGGCAAGCATCGCCACCGAATCCGACGGGGTGACGAAGATGCCCTTGCCGATGATCAGATTGCGGTCGCCGTCACCGTCGGAAGCGGCACCGAAATCCGGCGCGTCCGGCCCCATCATCTCGTCATAGAGATGCTTGGCGTGCACCAGGTTCGGATCCGGATGATGGCCACCGAAATCCGGCAGCGGCTTGAAGTTTCGGCACGTGCCGCTGGCCGCGCCGAGCCGGTTCTCGAGGATTTCCTTGGCATAGGGTCCGGTCACCGCATGCATGGCGTCGAAGCGCATGCGGAAGCCCGATTTGAACAGTCTGCGCAGCGCGTCGAAATCGAACAGGCTTTCCATCAGTTCGGCATAATCGGCGACCGGATCGATGACCTCGACCGTCATGCCGGCGGCCTTGACGGTGCCGATCGTGTCGATGTCGATCGGATCGATGTCTGATGTCTTGAAGCTCGAAATCGCCTTGGTCTTGGCGAAGATCGCGTCGGTCAGCTTTTCCGGCGCCGGGCCGCCATTGCCGGCATTGTACTTGATGCCGAAATCCTCATGCGGGCCGCCGGGATTGTGGCTGGCCGACAGGATGATGCCGCCGAAGGTCTTGTATTTGCGGATGACATGCGAGGCGGCCGGTGTCGACAATATGCCGCCCTGCCCGACCATCACCTTGCCGAAGCCGTTGGCGGCCGCCATGGCGATGGCCTTCTGGATGACCTCGCGGTTGTAGAAGCGGCCGTCGCCGCCGATCACCAGCGTCTTGCCCTGGAAGCCGTCAAGGGCGTCGAAGATCGACTGGATGAAATTCTCGGCATAGTGCTCCTGCTGAAACACGGGCACCTTCTTGCGCAGGCCCGACGTGCCGGGCTTCTGGTCTGAATAGGGCTTGGTGGGGACGGTCCGTATCATGCTTCAGGCAACCCTTTTCGAAAGCAGCAGGCGATAGAGTTCAAGATATTTTTCCGCGCTCTTGTCCCATGACACATCGGCCTTCATGCCCTGGCGCTGAATGGTCTCGAAGGCCGCGGGATCGGCGAAGGCATCGGCCAGGCGGCGTATGGCGTGCAGCATCGCACTGCCATTGTTGGGAGCGAACTCGAACCCTGTCGCCACGCCGGCCGCCATCGCCGCTTCGTTGGCGTCGATGATTGTGTCGGCAAGGCCGCCGGTGCGGGCGACCACCGGCACGCAACCGTAGCGCAGGCCGTAGAGCTGAGTCAGTCCGCAAGGTTCGAAGCGCGACGGGATGATGATGGCGTCGCAGCCGCCCTGCATGGTGTGCGACAGCCCTTCGTCATAACCGATGACCACGCCGATGCGGCCACGGTGGCGTGCGGCGGCGGCAAGCAGCGCGCCTTCGAGGCCCGCGTCACCCGAGCCCAATATGGCCAGCCTTGTCCCGGTTGCGACGATGCCGTCGATCACCGTGGCCAATATGTCCATGCCCTTCTGCCAGGTCAGCCGGCTGATGACGCAGACGATCGGGCTGTCGCCACGGTCGAGGCCGAAGCGCTCCACCACGGCCGCCCTGTTCGGGGCCCGTGCCTTGAGCGTTGTGGCCGTATAGTTCGACACCAGGTGCTTGTCCGTCTGCGGATCCCAGATGGCGGTGTCGATGCCGTTGACGATGCCGTAGAGATCGCTGGAGCGCATGTTGATCAGTCCGTCGAGACCCATGCCGAATTCCGGCGAACGTATCTCCTGCGCATAGGTCGGGCTCACCGTGGTGATCGCCCAGGCCGCCTGCAGGCCGGCCTTGAGGAAGCCGACGCCACCATAATATTCGACGCCGTCAAGCGCCATCGCGACCGCCGGTAGGCCTAGTTCACCGAAGATGCCGGCGCCGAACTGTCCCTGGAAGGCGAGATTGTGGACGGTCATCATCGACGGCGTGCCGACCGCCTTGCCGTAGCGCATATAGGCCAGCGTCATCGCCGATTGCCAGTCATGGGCATGGACGATGTCGGGCAGGTAGCCCGAGATGGCGCCGCCGGCGATATCGGCGCCGGCTTGGCTCAGGGCCGCGAAACGCCGCCAATTGTCCGGCCAGTCGGCGCCCGAAGCATTGCCGTAGGGACCGCCGGGACGGTCGAACAGATGCGGCGCGTCGAGCACGAACAGGTCGAGCCCGGCAAGCTCGACGGCGTGGATAGAGGCCTTGCCGCCTTGCAGCAGCGGATATTGGTAGACGGCCCTGCGTTTCTTGAAACCCTCCATCACCGCGGGGAAGCCTGGAATGAGCGTGCGCATGGTCACACCCTTGGCCGCGAGCGCGACGGGCAGCGCACCGGTCACGTCGGCGAGCCCGCCGGTCTTGATCAGCGGGAAGATCTCGGGCGTGACTGACAGAACCTGCATGCGTCTATCCCGATCCTGTCCAATTCTCTGTTTCCAGGCAATTCCCGGACCGAAAAACGTTTCGCACTTTTCGCCGAATTGCTCTAGAGCCCGAGTTTGTTGATCATGTCCTGCGTGATCAGGCAGATGCCCTTTTCCGAAACGCGGAAGCGCTTGGCGTCCAGCGCGGGATCCTCGCCGACGACCAACCCCTCCGGTATCCTTACACCGTGGTCGATAACGACGCGTTTCAACTTTGCGTTCCGGCCGACATGAACGTCGGGCAGCATGACGACTTCGTCGAGTGTCGAATAGGAATTGATGCGCGCGCCGGTGAAGATCAGGCTCTTCTTCAGCGAAGCACCGGACACGATGCAATCGCCCGAGACCAGCGAGGAAACGGCCGAGCCGCGCCGGCCATCCTCGTCATGGACGAATTTTGCCGGCGGCTTCAACTCGGCATAGGTCCAGATCGGCCAGTCACGGTCGTAGAGGTCGAGTTCGGGCGTGATATCGGTCAGGTCGATATTGGCTTCCCAATAGGCGTCGACGGTTCCGACATCGCGCCAGTAGGCCTCGTTCTCCGCGGTCGAACGCACGCAGGATTTGGTGAAACGGTGGGCGATCGCCTTACCGTGCTGGACGATATAGGGGATGATGTCCTTGCCGAAATCGCGGCTTGAGCCCGGCTCGGCGGCGTCGCGGCGCAACTGCTCCATCAGGAACTTGGTCCTGAAGACGTAGATGCCCATCGAGGCCAGGGCGAAGTCCGGATTGCCCGGAATGCCGGGCGGATCGGCCGGCTTTTCGACGAAGGCGATGATATTGTCCTTGGCATCGACATGCATGACGCCGAAGCCGGTGGCCTCCATGCGCGGCACTTCGAGACAGCCGACCGTGACGTCGGCATTGGCGTCGACATGCTGACGCAGCATCATCTCGTAGTCCATCTTGTAGATGTGGTCGCCGGCCAGGATGACCATGTATTCGGGGCCGTAGGCCTCGATGATGTCGATGTTCTGGTAGACGGCGTCGGCCGTACCTTCATACCATTGCGTTTCCGACACGCGCTGGCTGGCCGGCAGGATGTCGAAGCTTTCGTTTCGTTCCGGCCGCAGGAAGTTCCAGCCGCGTTGCAGGTGGCGGATCAGCGAATGCGCCTTGTACTGGGTGGCGACGCCGAGGCGGCGGATGCCGGAGTTGAGCGCATTGGAGAGCGCGAAGTCGATGATGCGCGTCTTGCCGCCGAAATAGACCGCCGGCTTGGCGCGACGGTCGGTCAGTTCCTTGAGGCGGCTGCCACGGCCGCCGGCCAGTACATAGGCCATGGCATCGCGCGCCAGCGGCTGGGTCCGTTTCAAGTCTGCCATTTCTACCCTCCCAATTTACTCAAGTCTCGCCCTGTCAGTCGGCCTCGGCCATGAGTTCGAGCATGATTGTCGACAGCGGCGGCAGAAGCATCGTTGCCGAGATGCTCTTGCCTTCCGCCCTTGCCTCGACCATGCCGCCATTGCCCATGCCGGAGCCGCCATATTCGGATGCGTCGGTGTTGATGATCTCGCGCCACTTGCCGGCCTCCGGCAGCGGCACACGATAATTGTCGCGCGGCACCGGCGTGAAGTTGGAGATGACGGCCACCGGGCTGCCGCCCGGCGCATTGCGTACCCAGGCGAAAACCGAATTCTGGCTGTCATCGACGATCAGCCAGGAAAACCCTTCCGGCTCGCAGTCGCGGGCGTGCAGCGCCGGGCGCGAGCGGTAGAGATAGTTGAGATCGCGCACGGTCTGCCAGACGCCGCGATGCGGGCGGAAATCGAGCAGGTTCCAGTCAAGCGCGCGCGCCTCGCTCCATTCGCGGCGCTGCGCGAATTCCTGTCCCATGAACAGGAGCTTCTTGCCGGGATAGCCCCACATGAAGCCGTAATAGGCGCGCAAGGTCGCGAACTTCTGCCAGTCGTCGCCGGCCATCTTGCCCAGCAGCGTGCCTTTGCCGTGTACGACCTCGTCATGCGAGAGCGGCAACACGAAATTCTCCGAGAAGGCGTAGGTCAGACCGAAGGTCAGGTCGTTGTGGTGGTGCTTGCGGAAAATCGGCTCCTTGGAGAAATACTCCAGCGTGTCATGCATGAAGCCCATGTTCCACTTGAAGCCGAAGCCCAGCCCGCCTTCATGCACCGGCGCCGAGACCTTCGGCCATGAGGTCGATTCCTCGGCGATGGTCATGACGCCGGGATGGTGGCCGTAAACCTCCTTGTTCATCTTCTGCAGGAAGGAGACCGCCTCGAGGTTCTCGCGCCCCCCCTTCTCGTTGGGGATCCACTCGCCGGCCTTGCGCGAATAATCGAGGTAGAGCATCGAGGCGACCGCATCGACGCGCAAACCGTCGACATGATATTTCTCGGCCCAGAACAGCGCATTGTTGACCAGGAACGACACCACCTCGCGACGGCCGAAATTGTAGATCGCGGTGTTCCAGTCGGGGTGAAAACCCTTGCGCGGATCGGCATGTTCGTAGAGCGCGGTGCCGTCGAAATGGGCCAGGCCATGCGCGTCGACCGGGAAATGCGCCGGCACCCAGTCGAGGATGACGCCGACGCCGGCGCGATGCGCGCCATCGACGAAACGGGCAAAGCCGTCCGGATCGCCGAAGCGGGCCGACGGCGCATAGAGGCCGGTCGTCTGATAGCCCCAGGACGGGTCATAGGGATGCTCGGAAATCGGCATGAACTCGATGTGGGTGAAGCCGGTTTCGACCACATAGGGGATCAGCCGGTCGGCCATTTCGTCCCATGACAGGAAGGTGCCATCGTCGTGAAGCTGCCAGGATCCGGCGTGGACTTCGTAGATCGAGACGGCTTCGCGCCGAGGATCGGCATTGCCCCAGTAGTTGCGATGTGCCTCGTCGCCCCACTCATGCGCCGGCGGCACGGCGACAACCGAAGCCGTAGCGGGACGCAGTTCGGATTTGAACGCAAACGGATCGGCCTTCAGCGGCAGCCTGACGCCATCGGGTCCAATGATCTCGTATTTGTAAGGTCGCCCGGCACCGATGTCGGGGATGAACACCTCCCATATGCCGGTGTCGCGGCGATCGCGCATCGTGTGGCGGCGGCCATCCCAGTCGTTGAAATCGCCGACCACCGAGACGCGCCTTGCGTTGGGAGCCCAGACGGCGAAATGCACGCCGGTGGCGCCTTCGTGCTCGATGACGTGCGCGCCAAGCTTGTCGAACAGCCTGAGATGCGACCCTTCGGCGATATAGTAGTCGTCCATCGGCCCAAGCACCGGGCCGAATGAATAAGGATCGGTCAGCCACCAGTCACCGCCGGCATTACGCGCGTGATAGCGCAGCGGCTGCCGCTTCCTGATCTGCAGCCTGCCTTCGAAGAAGCCGGCATCGTCTCGCCTGGACAACGCACCGGCCTCTATGCCCGTCAGCGTATAGGCAGTGACGGTCTCGGCATGCGGAACGAAGCAACGGGCAAACAGGCTTTTGCCGACCTCATGGACACCGAGGACCGCGAACGGATCTCCGTGCGTGCCGGCGACAATCGCCGCAACATCGCTGGCTGGCGCCAGTCCGTCCGGCCCGCTTGTCGCAGCGGTCACGCGCGGCTTCCTCATCAGGCAGTGTCCCTCCCAGGGCACCAGGTGTCTATTTTTCTGGTGATGTGCGTCGGCATTGAACCCACGTCACCGGGACCACATTTGTTCGTGGCCTCATGCAATCACATCAGGCAGGCACGTTCCAGATTTCTTTCGCGTATTGGCGGATGGTGCGATCGGACGAGAACCAGCCGACGCGCGCGACATTGCGGATTGCTCTGGCATACCAGTCCGGGCTGTTGCGCCAGACAGCGTCGACATCACGCTGCGCGGCGGCGTAGGCGTCGAAATCGGCGGCGACCATGAACCAGTCGCTGGTATAGAGGCCGTTGATGAGCTCGCGGTAACGGTCCGGGTCATCAGGCGAAAAGACGCCCGAGGAAACGGCCGCGACCGCCTGCGACAGTTCGGGGGACCCCTCGATCACGGCGCGCGGGTTGTAGCCATTGTTGCGGCGTTCGGCGACCTCGGCCGTGGTCAGCCCGAAGATGAAGATGTTGTGGTCGCCGACGCATTCCTTGATCTCGACATTGGCGCCGTCGAGCGTGCCGATGGTCAGCGCGCCGTTGAGCGCGAACTTCATGTTGCCGGTTCCCGACGCTTCCATGCCGGCGGTCGAAATCTGCTCGGACAGGTCGGCCGCAGGCATCATGACTTCGGCCAGGCTGACATTGTAGTTCGGCACGAACACCACCTTCAGCAAGCCGCGCACCGCCGGATCGCGGTTGATGACCCTGGCGACGTCATTGGCGAGTTTGATGATCAGCTTGGCGTTGTGGTAGCTGGGCGCCGCCTTGCCGCCGAAGAATTTTACGCGCGGCATCCAGTCGCGCTCGGGATGCGAGCGGATCTGATCGTAGAGCGCGATCGCCTCGAGGATGTTCAGAAGCTGGCGCTTGTATTCGTGGATGCGCTTGACCTGGATGTCGAACAGCGCCGACGGGTCGACCTTGATGCCGAGCCGGTCGGCGACGAGATTGGCCAGCCGCGCCTTGTTCTGGCGCTTGACGCCCGCGAACTTCTCCCGGAACGCGCTGTCATCGGCAAAGCCGTCGAGCCCTTTGATGGCGTCGATGTCGTCGAGAAAACGGTCACCGATCGCCTCGCGGGCGAGCGAGGTCAGGCCGGGGTTGCACTGGATCAGCCAGCGCCGTGGCGTGATGCCGTTGGTCTTGTTGTTGATGCGATCGGGATAGAGCTTGTGCAGGTCGGCGAACACCGTTTCCTTCATGAGCTCGGTATGCAGCGCCGACACACCGTTGATCGAGTGCGAGCCGACAAAGGCCAGATTGCCCATCCGCACGCGGCGGTCGCCATTTTCCTGGATCAGCGAAATGCGGCTGATCTGCTCGCCCGAGAACTGGCCGGTGGCGCGTGCCTCCAGAAGCACCTGCGCGTTGATGGCGTAGACGATCTGCATGTGGCGCGGCAAAAGCCGCTCGAACAGCGGCACCGGCCAGCTTTCCAGCGCTTCGGGAAGAAGCGTGTGGTTGGTGTAGCCGAAGGTGCGTTTGGTGATGTCCCAGGCGAGATCGAAGTCCATGCCGTGGACATCCATCAAGAGCCGCATCAGCTCCGGCACGGCAATCGCCGGGTGGGTGTCGTTCAAGTGGATCGCCGCCTTGTCGGGCAGCGACTTCAGGTCGCCATACTGGGAGAGATGGCGCTGGGCGATGTCCTGCAGCGAGGCGGTCGAAAAGAAATACTCCTGCCGCAGCCTGAGCTCCTGCCCTGCCATGTGGGAATCGGCGGGGTAAAGCACGCGCGACAGCGCGTCCGCCTTGTTGCTTTCGGCGAGCGCGCCAATGTGGTCGCCGGCATTGAACTTGTCGAGCAGGATCGGATCGACCGGCATGCCGGACCACAGCCGCAGCGTGTTGACGCGATTTGCCCGCCAGCCGACGACAGGCGTGTCGTAGGCGACAGCCAGGACATGTTCGGTCGGCTTCCAGACGTGACGCTCAAGCCGGCCGTCCTTTGACGTGATGGACTCCACCGAACCGCCGAAGCCGACTTCGAAGGAGCGTTCGCGCCGTTCGAACTCCCAGGGGTTGCCGTGATCGAGCCAGGTTTCGGGCAGTTCGACCTGCCAGCCGTCGTGGATCTCCTGGCGGAACATGCCGTTGGCGTAGCGGATGCCGTAGCCATGCGCGGGAATGTCGACGGTCGCCATGCTTTCCATGAAGCAGGCGGCAAGCCGACCAAGACCGCCATTGCCCAGCGCCGCGTCGGGTTCCAGCGCCGCGATGAGATCGAGGTCGACGCCGAGCGACGACAGCGCCTCCCGCATATTGGCCATCAGGCCAAGGTTGGAGAAGGCGTCACGCATGAGGCGGCCGATGAGAAACTCCAGCGACAAATAGTATACGCGCTTTTCCTGCTGGTCGTAGGCCTCTTTGGTCGCCTGCATCCAGCGGTCGACGATGCGGTCGCGCACGACCTTGATCGAGGCCGTCAGCCAGTCGTACTGGGTCGCGACGGTGGTGTCCTTGCCGACCCGGTATTTGAGGGCCACCAAGACTTCCCTTGCGAGCGTCTTCGGATCAGGATTTTCGAGCAGTGGCGGAAGGGTTTCGGATGTCATTGCGCGCGTCATGCTGCCTCTCGTGCGGTTGCAACGATCATACCGGCTTTCACCATTCATCCCAGCCCATGTTACCGCATCGCAACATATATTCAATCGATTTAGATGAACGACCTCCAGCTTGGGCTGCGGCAATTTGACAATCAGGCAGCCAGCGCAGCCTCCGGAGGCGCCTTGGCGCCGGTCATGAAGGCGACGGCGTCGGACATCGTATATTGCTTGGGATCGATGACGGCGAGGCGACGGCCGAGGCGGTGAATGTGGACGCGGTCCGCCACCTCGAAGACATGCGGCATGTTGTGCGAGATCAGAACGATCGGCAGGCCGCGCTTCTTGACGTCGAGGATCAGTTCGAGCACACGGCGGCTCTCCTTGACGCCAAGGGCTGCCGTCGGCTCGTCCATGATCACCACGCGGCTGCCGAAGGCAGCGGCGCGCGCCACCGCGACACCCTGGCGCTGGCCGCCCGAGAGCGTCTCCACCGCCTGGCCGATGTTCTGGATGGTCATCAGGCCGAGTTCGGTGAGCTTGTCGCGGGCGCGCTTTTCCATCGCCGGACGGTCGAGCATGCGCAGCCATTGCCCGAGGAAGCCGGGTTTGCGGATCTCGCGGCCAAGGAACATGTTGTCGGCGATCGACAGCGCCGGCGACAGCGCGAGGTTCTGGTAGACGGTCTCGATACCGGCTTCGCGGGCCTCCATCGGCGACTTGAAGGCAACGGTCTTGCCTTCAAGCCGGATTTCGCCTTCGTCGGGCACGACTGCGCCTGAGATCGCCTTGATCAGCGACGACTTGCCGGCGCCGTTGTCGCCGATGACTGCAAGGATTTCGCCGGGATAGAGGTCGAAGTCGGCATTGTCGAGGGCGGTGACGCGGCCATAGCGCTTGACCAGGCCGCGCGCGGTGAGAATGGGGTCCTGGGTCATGCCGAAACCTTTCTGATCCATTGGTCGACCG
>NZ_PNOT02000029.1 GCF_002879535.1 Mesorhizobium intechi | reverse complement strand
AGCATGCAGCGTCGCGCCGCCGCCGATCGCCAGCGTCATGCCGTCCTGCATCTGCTCGCCGAGATAGGCCGCCACGGCATGGCCGATCGCCTTTTCCAGATGGTCATGCGCCGAGGGTGTCGGAATGACCACCGCGGCGTTGAGGCCCCAGCGCTTTTCCAGCCCCCGTTCGAGCGCTACCTGGTCGGCGGTCGGCGCATTGATCATGGTGACGACGATGCCTTCGGCGGTGCAGGCGGCCAGCGTGCGCATGACCTTAACGCGGGAGACATCGAGCTTCTCGGCGATCTGTTCCTGGGTGAAGCCCTCGACATAGTAGAGCCAGGCCGTCTTGACGTTGAGATCGGACGACACCATCGGCAGGCGGGCCGGTGCGGGTTTTTCCGTGGGCATCTGTTCTCGTCCCTCATCAGCCGTGGCCGGCCGCGTCGCCCTCATCGGAGAAACGCCGGCCGGATGTCAACCGGGATGCCGGTTTCTGTAGCGCCGATTGTTGCACATCTATGTTCATTTGTAATTGACAATGTACAAATGAACATATTTTGTGAGTTTCACGCGCAGTGTCATCCACGAGTCATATGCGCCGTGCAGGGAGGAAGAGACGGGGAGCCGGCCAGGGCCGGAACCGGTCATGCACAGACAAGACAGGAGGTCTCATGAAGACGCTACTCATCAAGCTGCTGGCCAGCCAGCTGGCGCTCGCGGCAACCTTGTTTGCCGGCGTGGCAAACGCCGAAACACTGACGCTCTACACATCGCAGCCGGAAGCCGACGCGGCCAAGACCGTGGATGCCTTCAAGAAAGCGCAGCCCGGCATCGACGTGACCATCTATCGTTCCGGGACCAGCGACATCCTCACCAAGATGGCGGCCGAGTTCGCCGCCGGCAGCCCGCAACCCGACGTGCTTTTGATCGCCGACGCGGTCTCGATGGAGCTGTTGAAGAAGGACGACCGACTGCTGCCTTATCCCGAAGCCAAGCTCGATGGCATCGAAGCTGATGCCTATGACGCCGACAAGACCTATTTCGGCAGCAAGCTGATCACCACCGGCATCGTCTACAACACCGCGGCTGCCGAAAAGCCGCAGCATTGGGCCGATCTAGCCAAACCCGCCTATGCCGATGGCCTGGTGATGCCGAGCCCGCTGTATTCGGGCGCGGCGGCTTATCTGCTTTCCGGCTTTGCCGGCGATACCAACTATGGCTGGGACTTTTTCCAGAAGCTGAAGACCAACAACACCGTCAGCGTGCGCGGCAATGGCGCGGTGCTGAAATCGGTGGCATCAGGTGAGAAGCCTTATGGCATCCTCGTCGACTTCATGGCGATGAACGCCAAGAAGAAGGGCTCGCCTGTCGAGTTCGTGTTTCCGAGCGAAGGCGTGCCGGCGGTGACCGAACCGGTCGCCATCATGAAGACCGCCAGGAATGTCGACGGCGCCAAGAAGTTCGTCGACTTCATTCTGTCGGATGAAGGCCAGAAACTGGCACTGTCCATGGGCTATCTGCCGGCGCGTGCCTCGGTCGGCCGTCCCGAATGGCTGCCGGAAGGCGTTAAGGTCAAGGTGATGCCGTTCGACACCAAGGCGATCGTCGCCAAGACCGACGCCGACAAGGCGAAGTTCCAGGAAATGTTCGGCGGCTGAACTGGCAATCGTGCCGGGATGCCTTCGATCGGCATCCCGCACCTCAGGAACACAACCATGCCAACACGCCTCAGGGAAAGCCAGGGCCAGGAAATGGTCCTGACGGTGGCGGTAGCCATCGTCATCGTACTGCTTTCGCTGCTGCCCATGCTGCGCCTCGTCAGGGAGATCGTGGCACCTGGCGGCACGCTGTCGGCCGTGGCCATAGCGGCCGGGCTGAGAAGCCCGGCGACCTGGATCGCGACATGGCATACGCTGGTCGTCGGCATCGGCGGCGCCTTGCTTGCGGTGCTGTCGGGAACGCTGGTGGCGGTGCTGGTCTCGTTGACCGACATACGCGGCCGCAGCGCATTGGTGCTGTGCTACGTCATGCCGCTGATGATCGCGCCGCAGGTAACGGCGCTGGCCTGGCTGCAGCTGTTCGGCCCGGCAAGCCCATTCCTCAAGCTGTTCGGGGCGGCGCCGCCGCTCGGCACGAAAAACCCGCTTTACTCCACGTCAGGCATCATCCTGCTGCTTGGCGTCCAATATGGCCCGCTGGTGTTCCTGCTGGTGCGTGCCGGCCTGCGCAAGCTGCCGCGCGAACTGGTGGAGGCGGCACGCGCCGGTGGCGCCAGCTGGTTCACCGTACTGGTCACCATCGTGCTGCCGCTGATGACGCCGTCGATCATGGCGGCCGCGGCACTTGCCTTTGTGTCCTGCGTCGGCAATTTCGGCATTCCGGCTTTCCTCGGCATTCCCGCCAACTACCTGGTGCTGCCGACTCTGATCTATCAGAAGCTGGCCGGCGGTGGTCCGGCCGTGCTTGGCGAGACCGCTTTCCTATCGGTTCTGATCGGCATCATCGCCATGGCCGGAATCCTCGCGCAGGAGGTGATGAGCCGCCGCCGCGACTACCGCATCTCTTCGACATCGCTGCCGGCTGAACCCTACGAACTCGGCCGCTGGCGGGCCATTGTCCAGGCCAGCATGTGGCTGCTGATCGTGCTGGTGCTGTTCCTGCCGCTGTTCGGGCTGGTGCTGACCTCATTGGTTCCGGGATACGGCATCGCGCTTTCCGCCAAGACGGTGACGCTCGACAATTACCGCTTCGTGCTGTTCGAGCATGATGCGGCCAACCGCGCCTTCTTCAACAGTTTCTGGCTGTCGATTGCGGCCGCCTTCTTCGCGGTCATCGTCGCCGTCCCGGTCGGCTATCTCATCGCCTGGAGCAAGCAGCGCTGGGTGCGGCTGCTCAACCTGGCGGTCGAACTGCCCTACGCCTTGCCCGGCGTGGTGCTGGCGATTGCCTCGCTGCTGCTTTTTCTCAGGCCGATCCCGCTGATCGGCATCCAGCTCTACAACACGGTCTGGATCATCCTCTACGCCTACCTCGCCCGCTTCCTGGTGTTGGCGCTGCGGCCGACCATCAGCGGCTATCACCAGATCGACCGGGCGCTGGAGGAGGCCGCGCAGATGGCGGGCGCCGGCCTGTTCACGCGCATGCGCACCATCATCTTTCCACTGGTCGCGCCGGCGGCCATCGCCGGTGGTCTGCTGATTTTCATGACGGCGCTCAGCGAACTCACCGTCTCGGCGCTGCTGTGGTCCTCGGGTTCCGAGACGATTGGGGTGGTGATGTTTTCCTTCGAACAGGGCGGCGATTCCAACTACGCGGCGGCGATGTCGGTCATCACGGTCGCGGTCACCTTCGTGCTGATGCTGGTGATCAATCTGCTTGTCCCTCATCTTCCCAGCGGAGTGCTGCCGTGGCGCGATTGAGCCTGGACCGTGTGACAAAGAGCTTCGCCGACTTCGACGCCGTGAAGGACGTCTCGATCGACGTTGCCGATGGCGAGTTCCTGGCGGTGCTTGGACCGTCCGGCTGCGGCAAGACGACGCTGCTCAGGCTCGTCGCCGGCTTCGAGAAAGTGACCTCGGGCGAGATCCGTATCGACAACGATGTCGTGTCGAACAGCGTCGGCAGCGTTGCCCCCGAAAGGCGGCGCGTCGGCATCGTCTTCCAAAACTACGCGCTGTGGCCGCACATGACCGTGGCCGAGAATATCGGCTATTCGCTGAAGGTGGCGAAGCTCGACAAGACCGTCGCGCGCCAAAAGGTCGAGGACGCGCTGGCTCTGGTCAATTTGCAGGGACTGGGCGAGCGCAGGCCGGCGAATCTTTCCGGCGGCCAGCGCCAACGTGTGGCGCTCGCACGGTGTCTCGTCGCCGCACCGTCGCTGGTGCTGTTCGACGAGCCGCTCGCCAATCTCGACGTGCATCTGAGAGCCTCGATGGAGGATGAGTTCGCCGCTTTTCATAAACGCACCGGCACGACCATCGTCTACATCACCCACGATCAGGCCGAGGCGATGGCGCTGGCCGATCGCATCGCGGTGATGGACCATGGCCGCCTGGCACAACTGGCGGCGCCGCGTGAACTCTATCATGAGCCGGCAAATGAGATGGTGGCGTCTTTCATCTCGCAAGGCATCCTGCTGCCGGCGGATGTCCTGACGGGCGAAGATGGCGGCCATTGCAAGGTCAGGGTTCTGGGAACCGAACCGGTGGTCCGCTGCGGCCCCGGCGAACGGCCGCGCGCGGGTGCCAAGATCTGCTGCCGGTCGGCCGATCTCGACGTCTCGCCGGATGGGCCAGGCCTTGATGGTCTCGTCAAACGGGTGATCTACCGGGGTGGCGGTGCGCGCATCGAATTCGCGCCCGCCGCGAGGCCTGACCTGACCTTGCATTTCGAGCAGCCAGACCCGGTTACGCTCGGGAGCGGGGCCCAGGTACGGCTGCGCATAAGATCCGGCTGGCTGATCCCGGCGGAGGCCGGCTCGTGATGATGCTGGACCTGCTTGGCGGCTTCGGGGAAAAGGGCCGCACCAGCCTCGCCGTCAACGATGGCGGCGACCGCATCCTGCTCGATATCGGCATCAAGGTCGGCGCCTCCGGCGCGGAATATTATCCGGCGCTCGACGGTCCGGTCGACGACATAGACGCACTCTTCGTCTCGCACGCCCACGAGGATCATATCGGTGCGCTGAGCTGGCTGTTGTCGCGTGGCTACGCCGGCCCGATCTTCATGACGGCCGAGACGCGCGACGAGGCTGCGCCCACGCTTGCCGCCTATGCCGATCCTGGGGATTTCAGGCGCTTTCCGATTCCAGACGGTCGCATCGAGCTTTTCGAACCCGGTGACACGCTGAAGAGCGGCAATCTCACGATCGAGACGGGACGGTCGGGGCATGTCGCGGGCGGGGTCTGGTTCTGCGTCGACGACGGCAAAAGCCGCGCCGTCTATACGGCCGATGTCGTGCCGGACAGCAACGTGTTCGTCATGGATACGATCCCGCATTGCGATCTCCTGGTCTTCGATGCCTCCTACGGCGCCGATCCCGTGCCGGGGGCTGCACGGGCGCGGGAAATTTCTGAATGGGTAGCGCGCCATCCGCGGGGATGTCTGCTGCCGACGCCGCTGTCTGGGCGGTCGCTGGAATTGATCGCGGCGCTGCCGGGCCCATTCGCCATCCATGCCGGCATGCGCCCGTCGCTGGCGGCGCAGATCGGGGCCACAGCTGCCCTGTTGCCGGGCGTTCCCGAGCACCTGCGTGCCCGCTTGGCGAGTGCCGCCGACTGGGCCGACGCCGAGCCCCTGCCATCGCTGCCACTGCTGGCCGATGACGGCATGGGCGAGGCCGGCCCGTCGTCGCGGCTGTTGCCGCGTGCCGATGCCGCCGGTTTTCCCGTGCTGCTCACCGGACATTTGCCGGCTGGTTCTCCAGCCGATCTGCTGCATAGAGCCGGTCGGGCGGACTGGGTGCGTATGCCCACCCATCCGACGCTGTCGGGCAATGTCGAGATCTGGGAAAAGGCAGGGCGGCCCGAAGCGCTCGGCCATTCCTGCGCCATCGATCTTCTCGAGGGCCTCAAAAGCCACATCCCGTCGCTGCGCACGCAATGCCGTACCGGCCAGCGCATCATGGTGCCGCAAGGAAGCAAATGATGAGAATCCTGATCTGCAACGATGACGGCATCGACGCGCCGGGGCTTGCCCGTCTCGTCAACGCGGTCACTGGCCTGAGCGACGATGTCTGGGTGGTCGCCCCCGACGGCAAGCGGACCGCCGCCAGCTCGTCGCTGACGATCGCGAGGCCGTTGACGATGCGGCGCGTCAAGCCGAACTGGTACTCCTGCTCCGGCACCCCGGCCGATTGCGTGGTCAGCGCGATGACATGGCTGTTTGCCGATACCGAGAAACCGGACCTGGTGCTGACGGGCGTCAATGACGGCCGCAACGTCGCCGAGGACCTTGCCTATTCCGGGACGCTCGGCATTGCCCGGGAGGCGACCTTCTGGGGAATTCCGGCGATCGGCTTTTCGCGCGTGAAAAATCCTGAGTTCACGGACGGCGACGATCCATGGCTTGGCGCGCTGATCGCGTCATTGTGGCAGTCGCGCGCCGGCTGGGCGACGGAAGGCCATTGGTTGAGCGTCAACCTGCCGACCGCGCTGCCGGCCGAGATCCGGCAGCCACGCATCGGCCGTGACAAGATCGGCCGCACGGCCGAGATCGTGGAAAGCGATGGCGATCGCACCATCATCACGGTGCCGCGCGGGCGCGCTCATGCGAGTGAGCCGGGCGACGAGAACGAGGCGATCGACACCGGCTTCGTCAGCATCAACAGGCTGAACTGGTTTGGCGAAACGCGGCTGGACGAACGGTTTGTGGGCGGGATTCTGGACTGATCTTCCTGTGTGCGACCGTCCCGATCACCAAGCTGTCAGCGGCTAAACCGCGCCAATCCGATGCCTGTGCTTGAAGCCGCCGCTATTTCATTCCACATCGGGCGCAATGAACGGCAAGATACGAGAGTGGTTGCGCAATTGGCGATGGGCCCTGGCCGCATCGCTGATCCTGCATGCCCTGATCGTAGCGTTCTTGTTCTTTGGCGTGCCGAGATCCAAGCAGCAGCCGGAACAGCAGGAACAGCCCGTCAATGTCGCGATTGTGCCGCCACCCGAGAAGCCCAAGCCGAAACCTGCTCCAAAGCCACCCGAGCCGACGCCCGAAAAGAAGGCTGAGAAGCCGCCTGAACAAAAACCGCCTCCGGAGCCCCCGAAACCGCCGGACGACCGTGTTCTGAAGCGCGTTTTCCAGTACGGCCAGAAAGATACGGGGCCGGAGAAATCGCTCGACGGAAGCAGCGCCAAACCCAACACGCCGTCACCAGCCAAGGATGAGGCTGCGAAGCCGCCCATAGCACCGACGCCCGCGCCGACCCAGCCCGCCCCGGCTGCATCGCCACAGCAGAAGGGAGAGCCCAGCAAGCCCGACGAGAAGCCGGCCACCGTTGCACCGGACGAAAAGCCCGTGCAAGCCGAGGAAAAGCAGGCCGCCACGCCGGACGCCAAACCTGCGCAAAGCGAGGAGAAGCAAGCGACCGAGGACGCCGACAAAAAGCAGCCGGACAAACAGGAGCTCGCATCGCAACCCGGCGAAAAGCGAGCGGTTGCGACGCCAAAACAGTTGGCGGCCGAGACCGGCGGCAAGCCAGCGCCTCCGGCCCCAACTGGAAGGACAAAACCCAAACCTGCCAAGACGTTGACGTTCAAACCCGCACGAGCCTTCAAAGCGCCGATCGGGAATGCTGGAAGGTCAAATCCCACCAACGACGATGTTGCGGGATCGCCAATCTATTCCGGCCTTCCGGGTGTCAGAAAGCTTTACTCGCAGGGAGCAACCGGCAATGCCTTCGCCACAAGCTCCATGGAGAATGTGCCGCGCGGTCAGCGCGTGGCCACCCTTTGCGGCAATGTTCTGAGCCAGGAACTGCAAGGCGCCGACTATTCGGTCAAATGGGTGCCAACCATTACGCTGGACAAAGGCAATGTTCTCAACCCTACGCAAGCGGCCTTCAGCACCAGAAACACATGGTACAATCTAAACTTCCGATGTGAAGTCGACCCCGATGCGACGAGGGTCCTGTCATTCAACTTCCGCGTGGGGTCTTTGGTCCCGCCTGGCGAATGGGCCGGCCGTGGATTCACCAAGTATCCGCTAAACTAGGCCGGCACGCCGAGCAGGGACAATTGCCGGCTGATTTCTCGCCAGTCGGCGCAGATGGACTCGGCACCAGTGGTCGCCGGCCGGGGTGACGCCCTTCCTGGCGGCGGCGAACTGGCAGATCCCAGGTCTTGATGGATCGGATCGCGGGCGGCCGCTGATCGAGCCGCCCCAACGCCCTGGTCGGGCTGCCCTGGAGGTCGCGATCCAAATCGACAAGCTGTCATCGGCTTATGCTTGAAGCCGCCGCTATTTCATTCCACATCGGTCAGGATGAAGGACGAGGCACGAGAACGGCGGCGGTATCTGTTGTGGGGCATTCCCGCATCGCTGCTCCTGCATGTGCTTGCCGCGGCGCTCCTTGTGTATGGCCTGCCCGTGCCTCCCCAACAGCCGCGCGAGGAGCAGCCAGTCAATGTCGCGATCGTGCCGCCGCCCGATCCGCCAAAGCCGAAACCTGTTCCGATGGCGCCAAAGCCACCGGAACCGAAGGTTGAAAAGCCGCCCGAGCAGAAAGTTGAAAAACAACCTCAATCGGAGCAGCAGCCTCGAAAGCCACCGCCGGGCGAGGTCCTGAGGCCTGTTTTTCAGTTCGGCGACAAGGATACCGGCCCGAGGAAATCGCTGGACGGGGCCAACGCCCAGGACAGTTCGGCGTCGCCGGCCAAGGATGATGATTCGAAGCCGAAGCCTGCAGACAGCCAGCCTGTGACGCCGGCAGGCTCCGAGCCGCAGGCAGCTTCGCCCGCGGAGACGGATAAGCAACAGGCGGCTAAACAGCAGCCAGACAAGGAGGCGGCGCTCGAAGACGCCAAACGACAAGGCGAGGCACCAGCGCCTTTGGCTGCCGATAGCGGCGGCGAGATCGAGCTTCCCACCTCAGCCGAAGCACCAAAGCCCAAACCCGCGAATGCGCCTAAGCCCAGCTCCTCAAGGGCCTCGAAGTCCGCATCTCGAAACGACTCGGGCCTTCCGGGTGTTCGCAGGCTCTACTCGCAGGGGGCTACCGGCGATGCCCTGGCCACGACCTCGATGGGCGGGGTGCCTCGCGGTCAGCGTGCGGCCAAACTCTGCGCCAGCGCATTGCAGCAGGAACTGCTGGATGCTTCCTACTTTCCCAAATGGGTACCATCTATTCCGCTGAAGGCGGGCAATATTCTGGACGCGCCGGATGTCGCTTTCAGCACGACAACCACATGGTACCATCTGGGCTTTCGATGCGAGGTCGACACCGATGCGACGAGGGTCCTGTCCTTCAACTTCCGCGTGGGGGCACTGATCCCACCCAGCGAATGGGTCGGTCTTAGATTACCCAGTCCCTACTAGTCCAGATCAGGCCGGCACGCCGAGCCCCGCCAATTGCCGGCTAACCTCTTGCCAGTCCGCGCAGACGAAATCGGCACCGGCCGCCGTCAGCCGGGCGGCGTGCTCGGCATAGGTGTGGCCACCACCGGTGTAGCCGATCGCCGTCATGCCGGCGGCGACAGCGCCCTGGATGCCGAAGGGCGAGTCCTCGATGACGATGCAGTCGGCCGGATCGGTGTCCATCCCGGCGGCGGCGAACAGGAAGATGTCGGGAGCGGGTTTGCCGTTCTTGACCATGGAGGAGCTGTAGATCGCCTCGCCGAAGAAATGCGCCAGCCCGGTGACGGCGAGGCTGTGGTTGATGCGCTCGACGGAGGATGAGGAGGCAACGCAACGGTCGCCCTCGATCGTCTCCAGAAACGCCGCGATTCCCGGGGTCGGCTTCAATTCCTCGGTGAACAGGATCTTGGTCTCGGCCCAGATGTCGCCGTCGGCGGCAGCGGGAAACTGATGGCCCGTCAATTCCCTGATCCTGGCGATGATGTCGGACTGCTTCATGCCGACGCATTGGGCGATGATGCCGCCATGGACGCCGGGCATGCCGTGCTTTTGATAGACGCGTTCGTAGGCCCTGGCGGCCAGCGGCTCGCTGTCGACGAGAACGCCGTCGCAATCGAAAATGATAGGCCTTGGTCGCGCCACGCGCTTGTCTCCTCAAGTCAAATTTCGCACATCGCTATCGGCAAAAAGTCAGATGTTCAATAGAGCGATGGTCTTGAGCGCGTTTTTGGGTGAAATGGCGGGCAGTCAAAGCTGGCGCAGCGCATCGCTTGCGCGGCCGGATCCGAGCGCCCTTTGCATGGCTTGCCGGGACTGTGCACGGTCCGGCGTGATCCAGTTCGGCTCCGCACCGAGGAAGCGGTCGAGGAACGCCACCGCATAGGCCGGCATCTCGGTGACGTTCTCGCGATAGGACCACCAGGTGCGCAGATCGTCGGCGCACTTGTCGATGCTGGGCGCCTTGCCGAACTCCTGCTCATAGATCGCCGAAATCACCGAGACGCAGTAGTTGGTGTAGAGGAAGCCTTCCGGCCAGAAGCGGATGATTTCCAGCGTGCCGGCATTCTGATCCGTTTCGATGAGTTGCGCGAGGCCGGAGATCTCCCTGGCCGGCGCCTGTTTGATCAGCTCGCGCAACACGAGGCCGGCGGCAAAGACGATGAAGTCGGCGCGGTCGATCGCGGCGAAGCGCTTCTGCGCTTCCATGATCTCGACCCAGTCCAGAAAGGCCCTCGTCAGCTTCGCCTCGTCGATCTCGAAACGCACGCCGAACGTGTCCGAGACCACCTTGGCGCTGCCTCGGAAAGTGGCGCGGAACCAGCGCAGCTGCCGCAGCCGGTGGCGCAGGTCGGGCATAAGGGCCAGTTCATCCCTGAAGGGCAGTTCCATTTCATGCATCCCGTTTGACGACAGGCTAGCACAGCCATGCCGCCGCCGAAATCGGCAGACGGCTGTGGATGGCGTGGTGAAGGCCAATATCATACATATTGACATTCGCGGAAACAAATGTTCTCACTTTGATGTTGTCGCGCGCCGGTCCAAGGTGCGGCTCAACGAAGGCTTCGGGAGGAGAACCGAATGGCGATTTGGCAGTGGGGACTGCTTCTGCTGGTTATTGTGTGGGCGCTGCAGTCGCTCGGCGTCTGGCTGCAGATGCGGCACTATTCGGATGTCTTCCGGGGCGTCACCGACCAGTACAAGGACGGCTACGTCGGAGCCGGCAATTTTCGCGGGCGGCTGGCCAAGGGCACCATCGCGCTCGTCGTGGTGACGCCCGACCTGGTCGTTCGCCGCCTGATGGTGATGACTGGCAGGTCCGTCTTCACCAAATTCAAAAGACATGAAGAATTCGAGGGTGTTCCCCTCGATCGACTCCGGTCCAACCCTGCGATCATGGGGGAGGGGGAACCCGGTGTGGCCGAGGCCGTGAAACGGGCGATCGAACAGATCGACAAAACACGGGCGGAGCCGGGGAAGAAGCCGGGCCTGGCCGGCTTGAACGTAGCAAGGGCTTAGAGGACGCCGCGCACCGACTGGATAACCGGCGGGCGGCATAAGGAGGAGAAATGTCTGTATTTTCGTTGTTGGCGCAGCATGCCGACATGGCCGTGCACAATCTGCATATCGCAGGTACCATGGTCTCGGATGCCGCATTGCATGGCAAGCTCGCCGTCGAGCATGCTTCCGACCATCTCGTTGTCCTGGCGCAAGCGGACAGCGGACCCATAACCGTCGACCAGTTCAAGGAAAAGCTGAAGGAAGTCCAGCAGGAGGAGCAGCTCGGCTGGCTGACCGCCATCGGCAAGTACTTCATCGGCATCTTCCAGAAGGGCGGCGAAGTGTTCGCCGGCTTCGTCACCGGTATCATTCCGACGCTGGTGGTGCTGATGACCGCCTTCTACGCCGTCACCGAACTGGTCGGCGAGGAGCGCGTGCATGGCCTGGCGCGCGGCGCCGGCAGGATTGCCTTGACCCGTTATACGCTGCTGCCGCTGCTGGCCGTGTTCTTCCTCACCAATCCGATGGCCTATACGTTCGGATCGTTCCTGGAAGAAAAGCACAAGCCGGCGTTCTATGACGCGGCCGTGTCATACGTGCATCCGCCGCTCGGGCTGTTCCCGCACATCAATCCCGGCGAATATTTCGTCTGGGGCGGCATCCTCGTGGCGCTGCTCGAGCTTGAGAAGAAGGGCGTTGTCGTCGCCGGTTACCACGTCAAGGTGGCGATCTGGTACGCCATTGTCGGCCTCGTCGTCATTCTGCTCAAGGGCATGCTGACCGAGCGCATCACCACCATCATGGCACGCCGCCAGGGCGTCGAGCTGTAAGGGCGGGGAGGACATCATGGCCAAGACATTCAAAGCGGTAAAGATCTCCCGGGGCAACACAGGCTGGGGCGGCCCGCTCGTCATCGAGCCGACCGCCCAGCGCGACAAGGTCGTCTCCGTCACCGGCGGCGGCATCCATCCCGTGGCCCAACTTATCGCCGACATGACCGGCGCCACGGCCGTCGACGGCTTCAAGGCGCCGCCGATCGAAGGTGAGATGGCGGTGGTCGTCGTCGATTGCGGGGGCACCGCACGCTGCGGCGTCTATCCGCGCAAGCGCATCCCGACCGTCAATCTGACGCCGGTCGGCCAGGCTGGGCCGCTCGCCCAGTTCATCACCGAGGACATCTATGTTTCGGGCGTGAAGCCGGCCAACGTCACAATGGCGGACGGATCCGAGGCAGTCACCACTGCGGGGGGAGCAGCATCGATGAGTTCAGGCAATAACACTGCTGCCGCGGCGCCACAGCCGCTGCCGAGCGAAGGCGGGCTGATCGGCCTGATCAGCTCGATCGGCCGCGTCATGGGCCGCGTCGTCGGTATCTTCTTCAATGCCGGCCGCCGTACGATCGACCAGGTGGTACGCAACGTGCTGCCGTTCATGGCCTTCGTGACCATGCTGATCGGCCTGATCCTGTACACCGGTATCGGTGACGTGCTTGCCCAGCCGATGGGACCGCTGGCCAACAACATCGTCGGCCTGCTGATCATCTCGGCCATTTGCGGCCTGCCGTTCCTGTCGCCCATCCTGGGGCCAGGCGCCGTCATCGCGCAGGTCATCGGCGTGGCCATCATCGGCCCGCAGATCGCCAACGGCACGATTTCGCCGGCGATGGCCCTCCCGGCGCTGTTTGCCTACAATACCCAGGTAGGTTGCGACTTCGTTCCCGTCGGCCTTGCGCTCGGTGAAGCCAAGCCGAAGACGATCGAAATCGGTGTGCCGGCGGTGCTCATCAGCCGCCAGATCATGGGTCCCGTATCCGTGCTGATCGCATGGGTCGTCAGCCTGATCGTGTTCTAAAAAGCAATTCCAGGAAAAAGTGTAAGCGGTTTCCCACAGGAATTGCCACCAAAACAAAGAGATAGAGCGGTTCACCGTCTCCGTGAAAACGGTGAACCGCTCTAAGGAAGAGAATGAGGTTCGCCACATGACGGTTCTGCTGAGAACACGGGTCACTTCCATCGGGCCCGAAGTGGCGGATCTTGCCGAAGGGGGCGTGGTCATCCTGTTTGCGGATGGCTCGCCGCCCGAGCTCGCCGAGGTTTCGGTGCTCCACAAGACGGAACTCGGACCCAGCGACGGCGCGCCGCAAAAGGGCGCGTCGATCACCCTTGGCCCGGTTTCCGCGGTCATAACCGCCGTCGGATCCAGTGCATGGAGCAAGGTGCTCGAGATGGGCCACGTCGTCATCTCGTTCAACGGCGCCGCCGAGGCCGAGCGGCCGGGCGAAATCTGTGCATCGCAGGTCGATGCCCAGGCGCTCGTGGCCGCCCTGAAGACGGACGCGATCATCACCATCGCCGCCTGAAGCATTAGCGCCGCGATCCATCTGGTTTTGGCGCTTAAAAAAGCAGAGTATTTGCCATGGAACGCTCGACCATCGTCAGAGTGCATGAAGGTTTGCACGCCCGTCCCGCCACGCGGTTCGTCAAGCTCGCCAAGGGCTTCGAATCCGATGTCGAACTGGTCAAGGACGGCAAGGCGGTCAGCGCCAAGAGTTCCGTCAAGCTGATGCTGCTGGCGGTGAAGGAAAACCAGGAAGTCACCGTGCGGGCGAACGGCGCCGACGCCATCGAGGCGATCGAAGCGCTGATCGGCTATCTCGAGAATCCCAAGGCGGGTCTCGACGACGAAGCCGAGCCACAGGGCCCGGGGAATGATGCCGGTCAGGCGGCATCGCTATCAGCACCCCAATCCGTGCCGGCTGTAACGGGCGAAGCGAACGGCTTGCGCGGCGTCGCGGCAAGCGAGGGCGTCGCCATCGGGCCGGCCTTCGCGCATTTCCCGCCCGAGATCGCCGGACAGGGTCGCATGCTGCAGCCCGAAGAGATCGCCGGCGAGATCGACAGGTTCCGTGCCGCTGTCGCCGCCGTCCAGGCGCGCATGGACCGGGCCTTGGCCCACGACAGCCTGTCGGCCGGAGACCGTGGGATCGTCGCGGCACTCAGGGATATCGCCGCTGACGACAGCCTGACCGGCGAGGCCGAAAAGGCGATCAGGGGCGGCAATGACGCGGTCTCGGCCGTCATCACCGCAGCCTCCACGATCGCCGCCGATTTCAGCGCGGTCGAGGATCACTACCTCAATGCGCGGGCCGACGATGTCCACGCCGTCGGGCGGCAGATCTGCCTGGTGCTGCTGGGCCAGGACGACGTCAGTCTCGAAAGCATTCCCGAAGGCGCCATTCTGATCGCCGACGACATCGGCGCCTGGGATCTGGCGCGGGCGCCGCTGAAGCGCATTGGCGGCGTTATTTGCGGCCATGGCGGCGCAACCTCGCATATCGCCATCATCGCGCGCTCGCACGGCATCCCGGCGGTGCTGGGGCTCGGCGACCAGGTCAATGCCTTGCGCACCGCGCGTGACGTGGCACTCGACGGCAACACCGGCCATGTGATCATCGACCCGGACGAGGCGACGCGCGCCGACTATGCCGGCCGTGTCGAAGCGGCGGCGAAGGAGCGCGCCGGCCTGACTGCCTTCAAGACGGTGACGCCGAAACGCGCCGACGGCAAGGTGATCGAGGTCGCGGCCAATATCGGCTCGCTCGAGGAGATCGAGGCGGCGCAGGAGGCAGGCGCCATGGGCGTCGGCCTGTTCCGAACCGAACTCCTGTTCATGCGCCATATGCATCTTCCCTCGGAGGACATGCAGGCCGAGACCTATGCGGCGCTGGCCAAGGCTTTCGCGCCCTATCCGGTCATCGTGCGCACGCTCGACATCGGCGGCGACAAGCCGATCGCCGGCATCGAGTTTCCCGACGAGGAAAACCCCTTTCTCGGCTGGCGCGGCATTCGCATGTGCCTCGACCGGCCCGATATCTTCAAGCGCCAGCTCAGGGCGCTGCTGAGGGCAGCCGTGCACGGCAACATCAAGGTGATGCTGCCGATGGTGTCCGATATTTCCGAGGTCACGCGCACCCGCGCACTGGTCGATGAATGCGCCGCCGAACTCAAGGCCGAAGGCGTGCCGCATGCGACATTCCATCTCGGCGTGATGATCGAAACGCCGGCCGCGGTGCTGATCGCCCCGGCGCTGGCCAAGGAGGTGGCCTTCTTCTCGATCGGCACCAACGACCTGACCCAGTACATCATGGCTGCCGACCGGCTCAACCCGACCGTCGCCAAGCTCAACGACGTCACCAATCCGGCGGTCATATCGGCGATCGAGCTGACGGCCAAAGCCGGCGTTGCCGCCGGCATCATGGTGGGCATGTGCGGTGAGGCGGCCGGACGACCGGATCTCATCCCGACCTTCATCGAGATGGGCCTGACCGAGCTTTCGATGAGCCCGGCCTCGATCCAGCGCGCCAAGAAGACGATCACGGCCATGGCGGCCGAGTAGTCGATCTCCGGAAGCGCTGCTGGGCTTACGGCAAATGCGCAAGCAAGGTGGCGAAGACCGGCGTCAGTTCATCGACCGGACTTGCCTTGGCGCAGGCCTGTACGATGCGATCGTGACGGATATCGGAAGCCAGGATAGCGATCTCCAGCATGTCGGGTTCCGGCGCGCCGTCACGGCCGGTCGTCGCCAGGCCGCAGGCCAGAACCACCGGCGCCAGGCAGCTTATGTCGAGCGCGCGCTCCCCGGCCGTTTCCGGCGCGGTTTCGCCAAAGCGCACGGGACGCTGGCTGAGCAACTCGACCAGCAACGCCGCGCAGGTGGCCGCGATTGCCTGCAGGCCCGCGCCCGGCGCGGTCAACGCGGAGAGGAGATCACCATGACGCTTGCGCATCACGGCATGCGCGGCGGCAAAATCGGCTTCGTGGATGCGGGCATTGTGGACCTTCAGCCCGGCGAGCACAGCCTTGCTCAGATAGTACATGTCGCGCCGGAACAGACGCTCGGCGCCCAACTGCCGCTCTTCGTTTCCGGTCGGAAAATAGGTGCCGAGGCCTTTCACGGTCGTGCCGTCCACCTTGATCGGCCGCTCGTGGGGGACAAAGGATTCGGCGATCGACAGCGCCTCGTCGAAGGCGCTGGCGGCATGGCTGAGCAGGCCCTCGATGCCTTTGCCCGGAAACGGCGGCAGATGGCTGGTCGCTTCGCGCAGCACGCTGGCGTCACCGGTGCCGTCATGACGGCTTTGCCGGATGATGTCGCGCACCTCCCGCAACCGGTCCTTCAAATTGACGCGGACGTCTTCGGAGATTTGTCGCAGCATCGCGGTCTGCCTCGAAAGTGCCTTGCGGAGCGGCCTGCCAGGGGCCAGCCACCGACTCTACATTGTTCCTATCGATTGGTAGATCAATAGGCGATACTAGACCAGCATGCAGAATCGGCGACGGCGCGCTTGTCCATAGCCGCGGGGGAGGGTTGATTGGCGAGG
>NZ_PNOT02000043.1 GCF_002879535.1 Mesorhizobium intechi | reverse complement strand
ATGCGCAGATGACGGCCACTGGCAATGACGAGCCGCTGGCAGACCTCGCCGACGGCCAGGGCAATCCGATCGGCGCTTCCGGCTTCCGGCGTGGCCATGTCAGCGGTACCTTCTTCCATGCGATAGCGAGGGCCAGTGCATGAAGCTCCCGAATTTGACGCTTTCGCCCCGGCAAATCCTAGACGACGTCGCGCTCTGCCTGGTCTTCTTCACCCGCCTGCCCCTGCCCGACCTCGACTTTCGGGGTCGCGGCCTTGCCGCCGCGATCTGGGCGGCACCGGTCGCCGGCCTCGTCGTCGGCCTGGTCGGCGCCATCGTCTTTGCCACGGCGGAACGATTTGGCCTTGCCATGGGGCCGGCGGCGGCACTTGCCCTCGTGGCAACCGTGATCACCACCGGATGCCTGCACGAGGACGGACTGTCCGACGTCGCGGACGGCTTTGGCGGCGGCAAGTCGCGCGGCCGCAAACTCGACATCATGCGCGACAGCCGCATCGGCGCCTATGGCGCCATGGCGCTGGCCTTGTCGCTGCTGATCCGCTGGAACGTGCTTTCGGAACTGGTGGATCCCACTCAGGCTCTCTTTGCCCTTGTTGCCGCGCATGCGGCCTCGCGTGGCGTACTGGGCGCCTTCATGCATCTGTTGCCGCCGGCGCGCCCCGACGGCCTCTCGGCCGGCGCCGGCACCGTCTCGCTTGAAACCGCGATCGCCGGTGCCGTGCTTGGCGCGATCCCGCTCGCCTTGCTCGGGGCCGGCGGCGCCATCGCGGCGCTGATCCTGCTCGGCCTGTTCTTTGCCGCCTTCCATGCCCTTTGCCTCAACCAGATCGGTGGCCAGACCGGCGACACGATCGGCGCCTTGCAGCAGGTCAGCGAAATCGCGGTGCTTCTCGTCGCTTCCGTCGCGCTTTCCTGATCCCCCTGACCTGATTCCCTTTCGGAGACCTTGCCCCCATGCCCTTCAAATCCCTCGATGAATTGCGCGCCGCCTGCCTCGACCTGCCCGCCGGCAGCGATGCCGCGGCAAAGGCCGTAGCCAGCCGCCAGGACACGCTGACCAAGCCACAAGGCAGCCTCGGCCGGCTGGAAACGATCGCCGCATGGCTGGCGCGCTGGCAGGGCCGCGACATGCCCAGGCTCGACCGGGTAAAGGTCTTCGTCTTCGCCGGCAATCACGGCGTGACTGCTCAAGGCGTGTCGGCCTATCCCTCCGAGGTCACCGTGCAGATGGTGGCGAACTTCGCCGGCGGCGGCGCCGCCATCAACCAGCTCGCCCGCATCGCCGGCGCCGAACTCGATGTCATCCCGCTTGATCTCGACCATCCCACCGGCGACTTCACGGTAACGCCGGCAATGGACGAGAAAGCCTTTCTCGCCGCCGTCTCGGCGGGCTACGAGGCCGTAGCGAAAGACCTCGACCTGGTCTGCTTCGGCGAAATGGGCATCGGCAACACCACGCCGGCGGCCGCCATTTCGGCGGCGCTATTCGGCGGTGGGGCGGAAAAATGGACCGGGCGCGGCACCGGCGTCGACGACGCCGGCCTGAAGCGCAAGGTGGTCGCCATCGAAGCCGGCCTGAAGCGCCATGCCGCTGCCCTCGCCGATCCGCTGGGCATTGCCGCGGCACTCGGCGGGCGCGAACTCGCCGCCATCTTCGGCGCCACGCTGGCCGCCCGTCATCTCGGCATACCCGTGCTTCTCGACGGCTTCGTCTGTACGGCTGCCGCTGCCCCGCTGGCCAGGCTGCATCCGACCGGCCTCTCCCATACCATCGCGGCCCATGTTTCGGCCGAATCGGGCCATCGCAGCCTGCTCGAAGCGCTCGGCCTGCCGCCGCTGCTCGATCTTGGCATGCGGCTCGGCGAAGGCTCCGGCGCCTGCCTCGCCATCAACATCGTCCGCTCCGCGCTGGAGTGCCATGCGAGGATGGCGAGCTTTGCCGAGGCGGGGGTATCGGAGAAGTAGGGCAATTCGCAGAAAAGTATGTGACGGTTTTCCTGGGAAAGGCGCGCGGCGTTTCCCCTTCGGGAATTGCGTCGAAACAGGAACTGGAGCGCTTCCCGTTTGCGTGAAACGATGAACTGCGCCGGTCATGGGCTTTGCTGCACCCAGACGCCTGCCGCCGCGTTTCCGATCGCGGATCGGAGGATGGCTACAGATCCGCTCCGGGTGGCGGCACGCGAGATCCGGCCATTCAACTCTGAACTTCTTCATGGCCGACACCCAAGCCGGCATCGCGCCATTCCTTGGCCTGTTTCTGCCGGGGCGCATGGCTGGGAAAGTGGCGGCATCGGCGCGGTCAAGTGCATGGCTCGAGACGCGCCAAACGCATCTCGCTCTCAGGGTCTTTCCACCAAGTCTTCAAGAAATTTGGTGGGTGCGCACAGGATTGAACTGTGGACCCGCTGATTAAGAGACGCCTGCCAAGTGATAGAAGGACAGTAGGGCGCTTGTGGACCAGCCGGGACTCAGAGGGACAGGTGCCGACCTATCTGCCTGATTTAATTGCCCTCTTCGAACCTACCGCTCCTGCCGCGCCGAGGACAGGACGGCCGCACGAGGACGTGGCGGGACATAGCAGCACCTGCCCCTAGTGCCTAAAACGGTGCCCTGCCATCAGTCCCCCTCGGGCCCCGCTCGCTCCTGACGACGAAGGCCGCGAAGCTGAACCTCCACGGCGCCGAAAGTCTCGGGATTCTCCCTGACGAGTTTTTTCCTCAGCGCGCCCCCCGCCGGAGCCATTGCCACCAACGAGAGATTTTCTCTGGGGACGTTTCCGCAGGTCCCCGGCTCTTGCTGCGGTCGACCGGACATTTCGGGACACAGAAGGACATATTCAGGCATAGCGTAACAAATGCAGACATAACATATTGATTGTATTACATTTTCTTGACTAATTAGGGTAGCCACGCTAACGCTAGGCGGTTTGCCAACCGACAGTCTGGAGCGATCCCATGACCCGAAAATCCGTACGCGGCCGGCGCACGTCCGGCAGCTTCATGGTCCCAAAGGCGCCCGAGAGCGGGCTGAACGCCGTCTTCATCAGGAATCTCAAGCCGAGGCCCGGCGGGGGCATGTACGAAGCTACCGACCGGGGCGACACCGCCTACCTGCGCATCCGGGTCACGCCGAGGGCCAAGACGTTCTACATGCGGGTCCGCTGGAAGGAGGGGGCGCCCAGCGCCGCCTCGCGCGCTCGGCGAGTTTTCGGAGCAGCACAGCGATCTTCCGGGATTTCTCAGTCTCGCGCAGGCGCGTGAAAAGGCTCGCCAATGGGACAGGATGCGGAGAGCCGGCGTGGACCGGCAGGAGAAGATGCGGAAGGACCGCGAAGCTGAGGAGCGAGCGATGCAGGAAGACGCAGCGGCACCCGCCCGAACCTTCGGGGCCCTGGCGGAGGCATACCTGGCCCGCGATGCATTCAAGAAGCAGCGGCAGCGGAAATCGACCGAATCGGCAATCCGCTACAATCTGCTCAGTCCGGAACGGAATCCATGGCTCGAGACGAACGCTTCGGAAATCGACGACGGAGACGTCGCCGCCGTCATCGCAGCCACCCACCACCTCCCCCACGCGAAATCTATCCCGTCGAGATTTGAGGGCGACCTGCTGAATGCCGCCTTTGCGTCGGACCTGTCCGAGGTGATCGAGAGTGGTCGGCCCGCGCTCTGGGTCCATGGACACACGCATGACAGCTGTGATTACAAGGTCGGCAGCACGCGCATCATCTGCAATCCACGCGGATATGAGGATGAAAACGGCGCGTTCGATCCGGCGCTGGTGGTGAGGATGATGTAGCTGATCTATGAAGGCGAAGAATGAACCGTATCTGCCATTTGAACGCCAGATAACGGATGGCTGCTTCGCGCCCTCATCTCGGTCATTGCGCTGACCACGTCCGCATCTTGTAAGCGGCCATCGTTTACTACCGCCCTTGGAGGCCCCCTCAGGGCAAGAGGCAGACTTCCCGACGGCGGGCACTTGGAGGGCGGCAATGCGCAGTGACTTCGGCCGGTCAGCGGCCAGCGGGATTGCCGAGAAGGCGGCGGAGATGATCTCGCTGGATCCGTGCCAATGATGTTCTGGCACATGAGGCGTTCGGAGCTCCTTCATCCCGCCCCCTGTGGCACTCGGAAATTGAGGGAGCTCGCTCTGGATCTACCCGCGAACGTTTGCATAACTTTATTCCGGGACAACGTCGAAAACGACTTTCTGACGGAGGCCGCGGCCGGGGCGGTTTTGCAATGTGACGGTTCCGCCATAGCGCTCGATGATTTCCTTGGCGATGGCCAGGCCAAGGCCGGCGCCGGGAACCGACTGCCGGCGGCCCGGATCGACGCGGAAGAACGGCTCGAACGCCTTGTTCAGCAGTTCCGGCGGAATGCCGGGACCATGGTCGTCAATGGTGAGGACGGCCTGACCGTTGGTGGCCGACAGCGACAGACTGCAACCCTTGCCGTGGGTGGCGGCGTTGACCATCAGGTTGCGCAAGGCGCGGCGCAAGCCAAGCGCTCCTGCCCGCACCGAGACCTCGTCCAGATGGCCGATCGATATCGCATGCCCGAGTGACGTCAGTTCGATTTCGAGATCGCGCACCAGCCCTTTCAGGGCAATCGGTTCGACTGCATCCTGGTCGACCTCCTCGCGCACCAGCCGGATGGCGCTGTCGGCGATACTGTCGAGTTCATCGAGGTCGTGAAGCCATTTTTCGCGGTCCTCGTCGAGGAATTCGGCGCGCAGCCGCATGCGCGTCATCGGCGTCCGGAGATCGTGCCCGGCCGCTGCGACCAGCCGCATACGGCTTTCCATGGCCGTCTTCAGCCTGGTGGACAGCTGGTTCAGGGCGCGCGCCGTCGCCTTGACTTCCGCCGACCCTTCTTCCGGCAGCGCCGCCAGGACGCCGTCCGACCCGATCTTGCTCACCGCGGCTTCGATCATTTCGAGCGGCCTGATGAGCACCGCGGCGAAATAGACCGAAACGGCGGTGGCGCCGAGCACGATCAGCGTGATCCAGCCCGAGAGCACAAACCAGACATCTCTCGGCGGGCCGAAATCGGGAACGTCGACGACCATCCAGCGATTGTCGGGCAGAGAGACGGACGCAACCATGCCGGGCTTGTCGGCCGCGCGGGTTACAATTGCAGAAGCATTGATGCCGATGTCGTGCAGGATGTGGTTGAGCACATCGGTGTGCCGCTGGTCCTCTACACCATCAGCGGGATGATCGCCGAGATTGATCGGTGCGTCGCCGGTGCCTGCCACATGGCCCGGGACGAGTTGCACCATGAGCTGGATCTGGCGAGCGACCGGCCCCATGGTCAGTTCGGGGGATGGTCCGCCGAGCAATTTGATCGCGGCGATGGTGGCGAGGCCGACGACGCCGACGATCGACACGAGCAGCAGGATGATCAGGCGCCGGCGCAGCGAATTCATGCCTCGGCCTCCGCGGTCTCGACGCGCGCGGTGAGCTGGTAGCCACCATTACGCACCGTCTTGAACAGAGGCCCTTCGCCCGTATCGCCGAACTTGCGGCGCAGCCGGCTCATCAGCACGTCGACGGAGCGGTCAAGCGGATCACGCTCGCGGCCTTGCGTCAGATCAAGCAGCTGATCGCGCGACAAGAGCCGGCCGGGACGGTCAAGGAAGACCTGCAGCAGGTCAAATTCGGCGCCAGTGAGATCGACGAGCCCGCCTTGTGCATCCGTCACCTTGCGCGTGTCGGGCTCGAGCCGATAGCCGGCGAAGTGGTAGACGCGCACGCGCGGCGGGGCTGCCTCATCCGGCGTCGAGCGTCGCAGCACCGCGCGGATGCGGGCGGTGAGTTCGCGCGGATTGAAAGGCTTGCCGAGATAGTCGTCGGCGCCAAGCTCCAGTCCGATGATGCGGTCGACATCCTCCTTCAGCGCTGTCAGCAGGATCACGGGAATATGCGGTTTGCGGTCACGCAAGGCGCGGCAGATATCGAGCCCCGAACCGTCGGGCAGCATCACATCGAGCACGATCAGGTCGAACTGGCCCGAGCCAAGCTTCTGCTCGCATTCGCGCCGGTCCGCCGCCATCGAGACGCGAAAGCCCTGGCCATCGAGATAGCGCCCGAGAAGCGTCCTGATCTCACGGTCGTCGTCGACGACAAGGATATGGGATTGTGCCTGCATTCTTCCGTCTGCCTGTTCGCTGCCAATTATAGGGAGAGCCGACGACAAGCGGCATGGAAAATTGCAACCGAATGTTTCCGGCGGGCCAACAGAAACATTCGGAAACAAATCTCCCTTTTGTGGAAACCTTCGGCAACGCGCCGAAGCAAAGCGGCAAAAGACGCCTCCTATCC
>NZ_PNOT02000176.1 GCF_002879535.1 Mesorhizobium intechi | reverse complement strand
TGCGCGTCGATCCCGACATCACCTATCTGCAGTCGCTCTATCCGTTTCCCAACCAGCTGGCGTTGGTCGAGAAGATGGATGCGATGTTTCCGGGCGAAGTGTTCTCGCATCTCGAATTCGTGCGACTGGACGGCAACATCACCTGCTTCGGCCTGCCGCTGGTAAGATTCACCACCGAGGCGCGGCTCGACGAGATCGTGCGCCTGCATGAGGAAAATGGCTGCCCGATCTTCAACCCGCACCGCTATACGTTGGAGGAGGGCGGCATGAAGCAGACCGATGCCGTGCAGCTTGCCTTCAAGCGCGAGACGGACCCGCAGGGCCTGCTCAACCCCGGCAAGATGATCGCCTGGGAAAATCCGGACTATGACTACCGTTCCGGGCGAACCTTCCTGTTCAAAGGGCTGCAAAAGGCAGGCTGATGAACATCCTCGTCCTCTACGCGCACCCGGTCGAGACCAGCTTCAATGCCGGCCTGCATCGGTTGATCGTCGAGCGACTGACGGCGGCGGGCCATGATGTCGATGACTGCGATCTCTACGCCGAGGATTTCGACCCGCGGCTGATGCGCCAGGAGAGGCTGGATTATCACAACCACCGCGGCTCCAAGGACCCCGCGGCGCCCTATGTCGAGCGGCTGCTGCGTGCCGATGCGCTGGTGCTCTCCTATCCGGTCTGGAACTACGGCTTCCCCGCT
Organism: Mesorhizobium intechi; assembly: GCF_002879535.1. Lineage (GTDB taxonomy): Bacteria > Pseudomonadota > Alphaproteobacteria > Rhizobiales > Rhizobiaceae > Mesorhizobium > Mesorhizobium intechi. The sequence goes on along the minus strand of NZ_PNOT02000176.1, from coordinate 60,366 downwards.
ATCCTGAAAGGCTTCTTCGACCGTGTCTTCCTGCCAGGCGTGTCTTTCAGCCTGGTCAACGGCAAGGTGCAGCCATCGCTGCACAACATCCGCAAGGTCGCGGCCGTCACCACCTATGGCGGCAGCCGGTTCCGTGCCATTGTGATGGGCGATCCGCCACGCAGGCTGATCAAGCGCATGCTGCGCGCCACCGTAAAGCCCGGCGCGCCGGTGGCCTACCTCGCGCACTACGCCATGAACCTGTCGACTGACCAAACGAGAAAATCCTTCATGACGAAGGTTGCGGCGAGCATGGATGCATTCTGATGCGGGTCCTCGTGGTCTATTGCCATCCGGTGCCGGAAAGCTTTTGCGCCGCAATCCGCGACACCGCCCTGGATGTGCTCAAGTCCAAGGGTTGGGAGGTGCGGCTGCTCGACCTCTATGCCGAGAGATTCGACCCGGTGATGGGCTGTGACGAACGGCGCAGCTACAACAATCAGGCGCCGCAGGATCCGGCGCTAAAGCCGCATTTCGAGCTGCTCGCCTGGGCCGAGGCGATCCTGTTCGTCTATCCGACCTGGTGGTACGGGCTGCCGGCAATGCTGAAGGGCTGGCTCGACCGGGTCTGGGCGACGGACGTCGCCTTCAAGCTGCCGGCAGGCAAGGGGCGGATCAAATCGCTGATGACGCACGTCAGCAAGGTCGGCGTCATCACCACCTGCGGCGCGCCGACCTGGTGGAGCGTCGTCGTCGGCCAGCCCGGACGCAAGACCTTGCTGCGCGGCATGCGGGCGCTGTGCGCGAGACGCTGCCGAACGTTCTTCCTGGCGCATTATCTGATGGACGCCTCGACGCCAAAGACGCGGGCGGCGTTTCTGGCGAAGGTTCGGACGAGGCTGGAAAGGTTTTGAGGATGCCCAGATGAGGAGTGCGCGAAGGATCTTTGCCGAAGCAAGCGCTTGAGATCCTTCGCTCTTTTTACGCCGCGCTTCGTCGAGCACCCTTATCCGTCTCGGCGCTGCCCGCCGACCCACCTTCGCCCCCAAGGGGGGAGGATAGGGCTGCGCTACATCTTCACCCTTTCCGCCTTCGGGTCATACATCGGCTTCAGCGACGCTTCCGCCGCGAAACGCTCGCCGGCGATCTCGATCTCGTAGGATGAGGCCAGCACATCCGCCTCGCTCTCGCCCCGGCACGGCACATAGCCGAGCCCAACGGCGCCGCCGAGGTGATGGCCGTAATTGCCCGAGGTGATCGGGCCGACGATCTTGCCGTCGCGCACGATCGCTTCGTTGTGGAAGAGCAGCGGCTGCGGGTCGTTCAGCCGGAACTGGACCAGCCGGCGGTTCAATCCGGCGTCCTTCTTCTTCAGCACCGCATCGCGGCCGATGAAATCACCCTTGGCCGTCTTCACCGCGAAGCCGAGACCGGCTTCCAACACATTGTCCTCGTCGGTGATGTCGTGGCCGAAATGCCGAAAAGCCTTTTCGATGCGGCAGGAATCCAGCGTGTGCAGGCCGCAGAGTTTCAGGCCGACATCGGCGCCGGCCTCGTCGATCGCTTCGAAGACATGGGCAGCCTGGTCGGTCGAGACATAAAGCTCCCAGCCGAGTTCGCCGACATAAGTGACGCGGTGGGCGCGGGCCAGCCCCATGCCGATCTCGATCTCCTGGAACGTGCCAAATGGATTGGCTTCATTGGAGAAATCATTCGGGCTGACCTTCTGGATCAGGTCTCGCGAGCCAGGTCCCATCAGGCAGATCACCGCTTCGGCGGCGGTCACATCGGTGACGACGACGAACTCCTCGCCGACATGCCGGCGCAACCAGGCCAGATCGCGCTGCAGCGTGGCGCCTGGCACGACGAGGAAGTAGGCCGTATCCGAGAGCCTGGACACGGTGAGGTCGCTCTCGATGCCGCCGCGCCGGTTGAGCATCTGGGTATAGACGATCTTGCCCGGCGCCACGTCCATGTCGTTGGCGCAGAGCTTTTGCAGGAAAGCACAGGCATCGCGGCCCTCGACACGGATCTTGCCGAACGAGGTCATGTCGAACAGGCCGACCTTGTTGCGGACCGCCAGATGCTCCTCGCGCTGGTTGTCGAACCAGTTCTGCCGCTTCCAGGAATAGCGGTATTCGCGCTCCTGCCCCTCGCGCGCGAACCAGTTGGCGCGCTCCCAGCCGGCGACTTCGCCGAACACGGCACCGCGCGCCTTGAGATGCTCATGCAGGGGCGAGCGGCGCACACCGCGCGATGTCGCCATCTGGCGATAGGGGAAATGGTCGGCGTATAGCAGGCCGAGCGTTTCGGAGACGCGCTGCCTGAGATAGCGGCGGTTCTTCTGGAACGGCTGGGCGCGGCGGATGTCGACTTCCCAGAGGCCGAACGGCGCTTCGCCATCGTTGATCCACTGCGCCAGCGCCATGCCGGCGCCGCCGGAGGAGACGATGCCGATCGAATTGTAGCCAGTCGCCATCCAGTAGCCCCGCAGTTCCGGCGCCTCGCCGAGATAGTAGCGGTCGTCCGGCGTGAAACTTTCGGGGCCGTTGAAGAAGGTGTGGATGCCGGCGGTGGCCAGCATCGGCATGCGGTTGACGCCCATCTCGAGGATGGGTTCGAAATGGTCCATGTCCTCGGGCAATTGATCGAAGCAGAAATCCTCGCGGATGCCGTCCATGCCCCAGGGTTTTGCCACCGGCTCGAAGGCGCCGAGCATCATCTTGCCGGCGTCTTCCTTGTAATAGGCGCATTCGTCGGGAACGCGCAGCACCGGCAGGCGGGAGAGGCCGGGGATCGGCTCGGTGACGAGGTAGAAATGCTCGCAGGCGTGCAGCGGAATGGTGACGCCGTTCTGAGCGCCCAGTTCGCGCGCCCACATGCCGGCGCAGTTGACGACAATGTCGGCCTCGATCATGCCTTTTTCGTCACCCTGCGCCCAGGAGACGCCCGTCACTCGCCCCGCCCTGGCGTGCACCTTGGTGACCTTCACATTCTCCACGATGGTGGCGCCGCGCTGGCGCGCGCCCTTGGCCAGCGCCATGGCGATGTTGGCGGGGTCGCACTGGCCGTCGAGCGGCAGATGCACGGCGCCGACGACGTCCGAGACGTTGAGATGTGGGTACATCGCTTTGACTTCGCTCGGCGAAATCTCGCGCACGTCGACATCGAAGGCACGCGCCAGCGACGCCTGCCGGTAGATCTCGTGCTTGCGTTCCTCAGTCAGCGCGACCGTGATCGAGCCGACCTGGCGCATGCCGGTGCCGACCTCGGTCTCCGCCTCCAGCTTGACGTAGAGGTCGGCCGAATATTTCGCCAGCCGCGTCATGTTCTGTGAGCCGCGCAACTGGCCGATCAGACCGGCGGCGTGCCAGGTCGTGCCCGAGGTCAGCTGCTTGCGTTCCAGGAGCACGATGTCGGTCCAGCCGAGCTTGGCCAGGTGATAGGCGACCGAACAGCCGGAAACGCCGCCGCCGATTATCACCGCGCGGGCCTTGGTGGGGACGGTCTTGGTCATGCGGCCTCGCGGCGATAGGCGGAAGCAAAACGGCGCAGCCGAGCAGCCGCTTCCTGCAGAACTGCCTCGGGTTGACAGAGGCTGATGCGGATGTGCCCGGCGGCGGCCTCGCCGAAGCTGGAGCCGGGCATCACGCCGACCTTCTCCTGGTCGAGCAAGGCCCAGGCGAATTTTTCGTCGTCGGGTTCGACATCCGATATGTCGAGCATGACATACATGCCGCCTTCGGAACCGCGCACGCTGACATTGTTCATGCCGCGCACGGCGTCCAGCAGCACGGTCCGGCGCGCCGCATAGCGCCCGGCGATCTCCTTGACGCCATAACGGTTCTCGAGCGCCTCGGCGCAGGCGATCGAGATGAATGCCGGCAGGCCGTAAGTGGTCACCAGATTGAGGTTGATGAGCAGCGTGATCATGTCCTGCGGACCGGTCAGCCAGCCCATGCGCCAGCCCGTCATGCCGTGGCTCTTGGACATGGAATTGATGACCAGCGTGCGCTCGGCCATGCCGGGCAGCGAGCGTGGCGAGACATGCTCGCCGCCGCCCAGCGTCCAGTAGACCTCGTCCGACAGCAGCCAGAGGTCGTGCTCCCTGCAGATTTCGGCCAGCTGTTCCAGCCGCTCGCGCGAATAGACCGCACCCGTCGGATTGTTCGGCGTGTTGATCAGGATGGCGCGGGTGTTGGGCTTGAGTGCCGCGCGGATCATGTCGGCGCGGGGTTGAAACCCATCGTCGGCCGGCGTCTCGACGACGGTGAAACTGGCGCCGGCGGCGCTGAATGTGTTGGGGTACGTGGCATAGTAAGGGGCTACGACGATGGCATGATCGCCCTGGTCGAGAACGGCCTGCACGGCCGCGTACAGGGCGGCCTGGCCGCCCGGCGTGGCGATGACTTGATCAGGCGTCGTCTCCACGCCGGTGCAGGCGCTCGAAGCGGCCGCCATGGCAAGGCGCAGGCGCGGCAGACCGGGAAGCGGCGTGTAGTGGTGATTGCTGCCGCGAACCGCTGTCACGCAGGCCTCGATCGTTTGCGAGGGCGTGTCGAAGTCGTGATCGCCGACCGACAGCATGATGATGTCCTCGCCGGCTTCCTTGCGGGTCCAGGCGGCGAAATGAACCTCCCAGCCATCCTTGCCAGAAGGCACGATGCCGGAGATGCGCGATGAAGGTCTGGGCATCACTGAACTCCCGAGATCTGGTAGCCGGCCTGTTCGAGCCGGCCGCGCAGTGCGGCGATATGGGCGGGGCCGACTTCGCAGCAGCCGCCGACGATGTCAGCACCGGCCTGCACCCAACCGATCGCTTGCTCGGCATAGGCGTCCGGGCCGAGGTCGTGGCGGGCGTGCAGCACATCGACGGTGCCGCCGTGCTTCAGCGCCTCCGTGGATGTGAAGCCATTGGCATAGGCGCCGACCGGGCCGCCGAGATCGATCAGTTCAGGCAAGGCGGCGGCGATCGCTTCCGGCCGGCAGCAGTTGAGTAGCCGCGCCGCTATCGGCAGGCCGTCAAGCGCGCTTGCCGCGGCGGCTATTGTTTCACCGCTGCGCAGCCGCGGCGCTCCGTGATCGGCGAGCGTCCACGACACCCAGACCGGCTTGCCGCTTTCCGATGCCGCGGTGACGGCCGCGCGCGCCTCATCGGCGGAGGCCATGGTTTCGCAGAGGAAGAGATCGACGCCATCCGCCTGCTCGGCGACGATGCGGCGGTAGATGTCGAGCGCCTCCTTGTAGGGAATGGTCAGCGCCGGGGCGTAGCTGCCGAAAAGCGGCGACAGGCAGCCTGCGATCGCTGCCTCGCCGGCTTCGTCACAGGCCTGCCTGGCCAATTCGATGCCACGCTTTTGCAGCGGCTTGAACAGGTTCTCGGCCCCCTCGCGCGCCAGGCGTTCAGGTGTCGCGGAATAGGTGTTGATTGTGATGACGCGGGCGCCGGCACGGATGAATTCGGCATGCAGGTCGCGCACCAGATCGGGTTCGTCGATCAAGACCCTGGCCGACCACAAAGGCGTCGGCTCGGATTTGCTGCGCCGGACCAGTTCCTGCCCCATGCCACCATCGGTGAGGATGACGTTTTTCATGCGCGAAGCCTCTCGTTCCGGGGATCCCATAGCGGCTCATCCTTCTGCACGACCGCATGGAAACGGTCGCCGAAGATTTCGACCTCGACGGAGGTGCCTGGCTCGGTCAAATCCGCGCGCAGCATGCCGAGCGCGATCGACTTGTCGATGCGATGGCCCCAGCCGCCCGAGGTGGTCTCGCCGACGATCTGGCCGCCATGCCACAGCGTCGACATGTAGGGCGCGTCGCAATCGCCGGGGTTTTCGACGACCAGCGTGACGAAGCGCTTCTTCACGCCTTGCTGCTTTTCATTCTGAAGCGCGGCCTTGCCTCGGAAATCAGGCTTCTCCCATTTGACGAATCGATCGAGCCCGCCCTGCAGGATGGAATAGTCGGTCGACAGGTCACCCTTCCAGGTGCGGTAGCCCTTCTCCAGCCTGAGCGAATCCAGCGCGTACATGCCGAACGGTTTCAGCCCGTGCTTCTGCCCGACCGCCCAGATGGCGTCGAAGATGGCGGCCGTGTCGCCGATCTTGGTGTGGATTTCCCAGCCGAGTTCGCCGGCGAAGGAGACGCGAACGAGCTTGGCCCAACGGCCGGCTATCTCGGTTTCCTGATGCGTCAGCCACGGCAGGGTAAGATCAGCGTCGCAGACATCGCCGAGGATTTTTCGCGAATTGGGGCCGGCCAAGATCTGAGTGGAATAGTCCTCCGTGCGGTCGGTCAACATGAAGCCCGCATCCCGGGGCATGCGAGACTTCAGCCATTCGAAATCATGCCATTGCGCGACCGCCGCGGTGATCAGCGTCATCTGGTCCTCGCCGTGGCGCACGACCGACATTTCGGTGACGATGCGGCCCTTGTCGTCGGCGAAATAGACAAGGCCGATGCGGCCGGGCTTCGGCACCAGGCCGGTGACCTGCAGGCTCAGCCATTCGGCGGCGCCGGGACCTTCCAGGTTGAAGCGCGAGAAGCCGGGCAGGTCCAGTATCCCGGCGGCGTCGCGGACGGCGAGGCATTCTTCGCGCACGCGCTGTTGCCAGGGTCCGTCGCGACGGAAGGTCAGTGTTGCTTCCTCGGAAATGTCATCGCCGGGTTGCGCGTACCAGGTGGCGCGCTCCCAGCCATTGTACGCGTCGAAGCGACCGCCCAGCGCCTTGGTGCGGTCGTGGATCGGCGACAGCTTGCGGTCGCGCCCTTCCGGCCAGGCATGGCGCGGGAACTGGATGGCGTATTCGTTGCCGTAGATTTCCATGCCCTTGGCGACGCAATAGTCCGGCGCCGAGGCAAAGGACGTAAAGCGGCGCGGATCGCAGGACCACATATCCCATTCCGTCTGGCCCTGCGTGACCCATTCGGCCAGCACCTTGCCGGCGCCGCCGCCCTGGGCGATGCCGAAGGTGAAGACGCAGGCCTCGAAAGCGTTGGGCACGCCAGGCATCGGCCCGATCAGCGGATTGCCGTCCGGCGCATAGGGGATCGGTCCGTTGATGACCTTGGACAGGCCGGCCGTGCCCAGGATCGGCACGCGGGCGACGGCGTCCGCCAGGTAATGTTCCAGCCGGTCGAGATCGTCGGGGAAGAGCTGGAAGGAAAAGTCCTCCGGCATCGGATCGTCGCGATCAGCCCAGTGCGCGCGGCAATTGCGCTCATAAGGGCCGAGATTCATGCCGGCCTTTTCCTGGCGAAGGTAATAGGACGTATCGACATCGCGCAGCAGTGGCAGCTTCCTGCTCTGTTCCTTCGACCATGCGGCGAGCTCGGGGATTTCCTCGAACAGGATGTATTGGTGGCTCATCACCATCATCGGCACTTCGCGGCCGAACATCCTGCCGACTTCGGCGGCACGGTAGCCGGCGGCATTGATGACGATTTCGCAGCGAATCTCGCCTTGCGGCGTGGCCACCACCCATTCGTCCTTCTCGCGGCGCACGCCGGTGACGGGGCAGAAGCGGATGATTTTCGTACCCAGGTCGCGCGCGCCCTTGGCCAGCGCCTGGGTCAATTGCGCCGGGTCGATGTCGCCGTCGCTCGGGTCATAGAGCGCGCCCTTGAGGTCGTGCGTCTCGATGAAGGGGTAACGGCGCTTGATCTCGTCGACGCCGACCACGTCGATATCCATACCCTGATAGCGGCCCATGCCCTTGGCGCGCTGGAATTCCTGCATGCGCTCTTTCGTATGGGCAAGGCGCAGCGAGCCGGTGACGTGGTAGTTCATGGGATAGTCGACCGCGTCGGCGAGCCCGCGATAGAGCTCGGTCGAATAGCGCTGCATGTTCATCAGCGACCAGGACGAGGAGAAGGTCGGGACATTGCCGGCGGCATGCCAGGTCGAGCCCGAAGTCAGCTCGTTCTTTTCCAGGAGCACGCAGTCGGTCCAGCCCGCTTTGGCGAGATGATAGAGCGAGGAGGTGCCGACGACGCCACCTCCGATGATCACCACGCGCGCCGTGCTCGGCAAACCCGCCATGTTTTTCTCCCAAGTCTTATTTCAATAAACCGGTGGCGAGACCACCCAGATGACAACCGCCGGCACGGTACCTGGATTGCGCCAGCGATAGGGCTTGCCTTCGAAGCGGAAGGAATCACCTTCGCCGAGCCGGTGCCAGACGCCTGCTATCTCGATCTCGAAAATACCCGAGACGAGATAGCCGGCTTCCTCGGTCGGCCGAAGCTGCTCGGTCTTCATCTCCGCGCCCGGCGCGAAGATCGAGCGCACCATCTCGAAACTACCACCGAGATCGGGCGACAGGAGTTCTTCCACCAGGCCGGATTCGCTGGTGCCAAGCGTGCGACGCCTGCCTGCCCGCACCACCACGCCCCGCTCGCTTTCGACCGGCACGTCATGGCTGAAGAACAGGCTGATCGGCACACCGAACAATTCGGCGAACGCTCTGAGATCGCTGAGCGACGGCGTCGACAGGCCGCGTTCGACCTGGCTGACCCAGCCGACCGAACGGCCAAGTTTCAGGGCGATTTCGGCGAGCGTAAGCCCGCGTGCCCGCCGCAGCGCCCTGATATCGCCGGCCAGCACGCGTTCGTCAGGTCCTTGCAATGTTCGTGCGCTAGGAGACGCCAAAACGCTCACGTCATGAAAAATTCAACCTGAATTTCATGAGAAATCAAGCTCATGAAAAAATCAAGTAGATTTTCACCAATGCTCAAGATTTGCTTGCAGGATTTTGACGCTTCATGCAAAGGCTCCGCCGCGAGCGGCGAGTGGGGACGTCCGATCGATGCAACGGCTAAGGGACGGCCCATGTTGGAAAAGAAGGCTCGAATCGCGGATGAGGCCGAGATCGTCGACGAGGCGATCGTGTCGCGCCGTTCGGTGCGCGCATTTCTGCCCGACATGATCGACGATCACACCATTCGCGACATCCTGGCGGTTGCTGCGCGCGCTCCGTCCGGCACCAACATGCAGCCATGGCGGGTCTACGTCACCAAGGGCGAGACCAAGCAGCGGATCTCGAATGCCATTCTGAATTCCGGTATCCGCGCCGAAAAGGCCGACTGGGACGAGTATCGCTACTATCCCACCCAGTTCTTCGAACCTTATCTGACGCGGCGACGCGCCAACGGTTTCGGCCTGTACGGCGCGCTCGGCATCGGCCGCCGCGAGGTCGACAAGATGCGTGCCCAGCACGACCGCAACTTCGTCTTCTTCGACGCGCCGGTCGGCATGATCTTCACAATCGACCGCCGGCTCAACCAGGGCTCGTGGATCGACTACGGCATGTTCCTGCAGAATATCATGGTCGCTGCGCGGGGCAGGGGCCTGCACACCTGCCCGCAGGCCGCCTTCGCGCCCTATCATCGCCAGATCCGACCGGTGCTCAACATTCCAGACGAGGAGATCGTCGTGTGCGGCATGGCGCTCGGCTATGAGGACACCTCCAAGCCGGAAAACGCCTTCCGCACCGACCGCGTGCCGCTGGAAGAGTGGGTGACGTTCAGCGAATAGCCGCTCCGGCGGTTGACTTCCCTTGGCATGCCATTGTCGCAAAACCGCTGCACACTTTTGGGCGACCTACACTATTCCGTATTCAGGTGAGCGCCGTGACCGCTGACATGGGCGCCGTCCTGTGGCGTCAGCTTGAGATAGGCAAGCAGCGCGCAGAGCGTGATGACGCCCTCGATCGCGAACAGGATCCGGAAATCATTGGTCACAGCAGGCCCGCCGCCAGCCAGGAACGACAGCATGGCCGCCGCGAGGCCGACACTGACCGCCACCGCCAGCTGCCAGAGGATGTAGTAGAGCGCGCTGAAGCGGGCGAGCTGGTCGGGGGCGATGTCGGAATAGGCGAGGTTGCCGGTCGAGGCCCATTGGACGGACCGAAAGATGCCGAAAGCAAAGATATAGCCAAGCACGATCCAGACCGGCGTCGTCGCCTGGATCAAGGCGAAGCCGGCGACCATGGCGGCAACAACGGGCGTGTTGAACACCAGGACGCGGCGAAAGCCGAACCGGTTGAGGATACGCGGCATGAAGAAACGCATGATCACCGAGCCGAGCGCGGCAACGAAGGTCAGCGATCCCGCCTGCACCGCGCTCATGCCGAAGCCGAGCTGGAACATCAGCGGCAACAGGAAGGCGACGGAGCTCAGCCCGATCGTATCCAGCCCGCCGCCGGTGAGGAAGGAGATGCGGAAGGTGCGGATGCGCAGGAGCTTGAGCTCGAGCAGGGGATTTGGCACGCGCAGGCAGTAGAGCGAGGCTATCGACAGGATCATGACCGCCAGCGCCAGTTCACCGGCGATCATGCCGCCGGCGGCGTCCTTGGCGGCCAGTGAGTCCATGCCGAACACCAGCAGGGTCATGCCGCTGCCGACCAGCAGGAAGCCGGGAAAATCGAACCGCGTGCGAACGGGCTTGGTCGCGGTCGGAAACAGCGAGGCGGCAAGGACGGCCGCCGCCAGCGCGAACGGCACGTTGATGAAGAAGATCCAGCGCCAAGAAATGTAGGTGGTCAGCGCGCCGCCGACGAGCGGCCCGACCAACGGCCCGGTCTGGCTGGCGACCGAGATATACATGTTGATCTTCAGCGTCCGGTTGCGCGGAAAGCTGGATAGGATGACGACCTGGCCGAGCGTGCCCATCAGCGCCCCGCCAAATCCCTGCAGCGCGCGAGCGCCGACCAATGTCCAGATGTTATCAGACAGGCCGCAGATCGCCGACGAGGTGGCGAACACCAGCAAGGCAAAGCAGTAGACGTTGCGCAGGCCGAAGCGGTCGGCGGCCCAGCCGCCGAGCGGCATCGAGATGATCAGGCTGGCGACATAAACGGTGATCAGCAGGCCTAGCTGGCTCGGCGGGCGGGCGAGGCTTTCGCCGATACCGGGCAGCGCCGTCACCACGACATTCTGGTCGAGGCTGGTCATGAACACGCCGCAAGCGACCGTCAACGGCAGCAGGAGCAACGCTCTGGCCGACACATCGGCGCGATCCGTGGCGCCGGCGGATAGTTCTGCGGTCATGGGGATGTTCGAACCAAACGAATTTGCCGAGCCTGAGACGGGACTTTTTGTCCCTTGGGCCGATCTGGCGGCCATGTTCGCCACCATGGCCGCCCGCGGCGCGATTCTCTAGCGGCAGAACCGGCCGGCATTGAGGCCAGAATGTTCTCCGAGGCGTCTGGTCACTCAACCGTCAAGCAGATGCTGAATCTGCGACCGCAGCCATTGGTGCGCCGGGTCGCCGTCGCGTCGCTTGTGCCAGATCTGCGTGAACTGGAAGGCCGGAATTTCGAAAGGTGGGGCGAATACGCAAAGTCGGCTGTCCTGTGCTGGCAGTATCCGGCTGGCGACGGTAAGCACCAGGTCCGTGCCGGCGATCAGGCGCGGCGCCACGCCCCAATGCGGGATGACGAGGCAGAGCCGCCGCTTGTGACCCAATTCAGCAAGAGCCTTGTCGACCTCACTCTGACGCTCTGGCCGCAAGTCGACCAGCGCGTGCGGCCGCCCGAGATAGGTGGCGAGATCAATCGCCTGCTTGCCGCCAAGGCTTGCCACATCGGCGAGACAAGCAAAGCGCTCGTCGAGCAGACGATGCGAGCGCACGGATGGATCCAGGCCGGAAAAGACACCAAAGGCAAGATCGATCTCGCCGTCGATGATTTGCGAAACCATCACCTCGCGGCTCGCCTGGCTTACCACGAGGTCGACCTGCGGAGCCAGGACCCGCATGACCGGCAGCAGGGCCGGCAGGACAACTGCGGCGCCATAGTCCGACATGGCGAGCCGAAACGTTCGACGCTCCGTCGCCGGCTCGAAACCAGCCGGCGCCAGAAGGTGACGCATCCGGTCGAGCGCCTCGGTGAGCATCGGGGTGATTTCCATGGCGCGCGCTGTCGGCTCGAGGCCACCTTGCCGCCTGACCAGAAGCGGGTCATCGAGAAGGTGGCGCAGCCTGGCGAGCGCATGGCTGACGGCGGGCTGACTTTTGTTCAGGCGGATCGCCGCCCGCGAGACGTGGCGTTCGGCCAGCAACGCGTCCAGTACGACGAGCAGGTTGAGATCGATGCCGGCAAGACTATTCATCTTATGCATATTATGCGTGCAGAAATCGAATTTCCATATGTGAGAGTGATCATTTATTCAACCGTGATCGATTTGGAGACAGTCTCATGGCCAGCACCTTTCCCTTTCTGATGGCCGCCCTGTTGGCAGGGGCCGCCGTTCCCTTCCAGGCGGCGGCGAACGCAATGCTTGGCCGCCTGCTCGGTCATCCGCTCTGGGCAACCTTCGTTTCGCTGGGTGTCAGCGTCGTGCTGATCGTTCCGGTCATGGCAGGCTTCAAGCTGCCCGTTCCAGCCGTCGGGATGGCCATCAAGGGTCCCTGGTGGATCTGGGTCGGCGGCGCGGCAGGCGTGGTCTACATCACCGCCGCACTGCTTCTGGCACCCAAGCTCGGCGCTGCGAGCTTCATCGTTGCCGTCATCGCCGGCCAGATGGTCGCGTCGCTGGTCATCGATCATTTCGCCTTGATGGGCTTTGCCCATCGGCCGGTGACCGTCGCTCGTTTCGCCGGCCTTGCCCTGATTATCGGGGGGCTGGTCGTCACGCAGTGGGCAAGCACGATCGCACCGCGGGCAAACCAACTCGACCTCAGGCCGACCGAAAACAAGGAGATGAAAAATGAAACCTAACCTCGTCCTGCGTGTTGCGCGGCCGACCAACGACCTGCCGGAGGTCATCCGGTTCTACCGGGATGGTCTCGGCCTTCAGGAACTGTTTCGCTTCAGCGATCACGATGGCTTCGACGGGATCATGCTCGGGCAGCCCGGCGACGCCTATCATTTCGAATTTACCCACGCCCATGGTCATGAAGCGGGCAGGGCGCCCACGGCCGACAATCTGGTCGTCTTCTACATGCCGGATCGTGACGCCTGGGAAGCAGCCATCCTGCGCATGAAAAGCCTAGGCTACACCACTGTGCCGTCCTTCAATCCCTATTGGGACAGGCAAGGTGCCACCTTCCAGGATTGCGACGGCTATCGCGTTGTATTGCAGAACGCCGACTGGCACGCAGTCGCGCAGCAGTCCTAGCTGGCGCCGGGCGAGGCGAACCTACTGCACCTCGTAGCCGACTTCCTCGCTGGCATGGCAAAGCGCCTTCCAGAACGAACGTGCGAATGAGCGGAAGACGTATATGTCGAACTGGTCGGCGCCGGTGCGCTGAATCTGGGCGAAGACGTCGTGATGGGCGGCCGAGCGGCCGGCACCGACCGGGAAGGCCGGCAGCGCGAAGTCGATCGCGAAGAATTTCGCCAGCACCCATTCGGCCTTCGGCCCGGCAATGCGGATGGCGGTGCGGCCGTGCGACAGGTCGGTCACCGTGCCGATGGCCGGGGTCACCACCTTGTTGAAAGCCGCTGCCAGCCCTTCGGCCTCGTCGGCCGCGGTGAACTTTCCCGGCGCGAAGCCGAACACCGATTTCACGCCGTCGCTCGAGCCGCCGCCGGCACCGTCGGGCAGCGCCAGCCCGGTGACGGTGCGGATGGCCGCGATCAGTTTCTTCTCCTCGCCCGGCCAGGCGGCCAGCTGAACGATCGAACCTGGCCTTGTCTCGGTCAGCAGGATCTCGACGCCATGTTCGAAATTGCCATGCGAGCCGACGTGAAACTCCGGCTCGAGGGGGGATTGGCGCTCAACCATGCATGCGGGTCCCTTCCGGATCGTAGAAATGGTTCGAGACGATCTCGACCGGTCCAAAACGGTTGCGCAAGGGATCCGAGACATGGGCGCGTGTACCATGCCGCGCCTTGCCGCCCTCGACCAGTGCCAGCGCGATGTGCTTGCCGAGCGCCGGCGAATAGCAACAGGCGGTGATGTGGCCGATCGAACCATGCGGATTGGTCTCGTCCAAAGCCTCGACAATGTGCGCGCCGCCGTTGAGCGGCCGGTTGTCGAGCGCGATCAGGCCGACCAGTTCCAGACGGTCGGACGCGATCAGGCCTTCGCGGTCCATCATCGCCGAGCCGATGAACGGCTTCTTCTTCGACAGCATCCAATCGAGATGCAAGTCGCGCGCCGTGGTGCGGCCGTCGATCTCGGCGCCGGTGACGTGGCCCTTCTCGATGCGCATCGTGCCCAGCGCCTCGAGCCCGTAGGTGACCAGCCCGAACGGCTTGCCTGCTTCGATCAGCGCTTGCCAGACATGGGTGCCATGGCCGGCACCGGAATAGACCTCGAAGGCCATTTCACCGGAGAAGGAAAGCCGGCAAATCATCACCGGCACACCTGCTATCTGGCCGTGGACGATGCCCATGAAGGGCAGCGTCGCATTGTCGACCGCGGTGCCGGTGACGCAGGCGGCGAGGATCTGCCTGGCTTTCGGGCCGCCGATCGCCGCACCTGCCCATTCGTCGGTCACCGAGGTGACATGGACCTTGAGGTCGGGCCAGATCACGTCGAGGAAATATTCCAGGTGCTGCATCACCTTGCCGGCATTCGCCGTCGTGGTGGTCATCAGAAAATCCTGTTCGCCGAGCCGCCAGGTGGTGCCGTCATCGAAGGCGAAGCCGTCCTCGCGCAGCATCAGCCCGTAGCGCGCCTTGCCGACGGCGAGCGTCGAAAACATGTTGGTGTAGACGCGGTCAAGGAAGGCTGCGGCATCGGGGCCCTGCACGGCGATCTTGCCCAGCGTCGAGACATCGACGATGCCAGCACTTTCACGCGTCGCCTTGGCTTCGCGGACATAGGCCTGCTCGATTGTTTCGCCCGAAAGCCCGTAGATCATCGGCCGGTACCAGAGGCCGGCGGAATACATGGTCGCGCCATTGGCGAGGTGCCAGTCATGCATCGGCGTCAGCCGTCCCGGTTTCAGGTCGCCGAAGCGCTCCGCAGCCAGCGAGCCGATCGACACCGGCGCAAAGGGCGGCCGGAAACGCGTCGTGCCGACTTCAGGGATCGGCTTGCCCAGCGCCTCGGCCATGATAGCCAGACCGGGAACATTGGAGCTCTTGCCCTGGTCGGTGGCCATGCCGAGCGTGGTGTAGCGCTTGAGATGCTCGACCGAGACGAAGCCTTCGCGATGCGCCAGCCGGACATCCTCCGCCGTCACGTCATGCTGGAAGTCGACAAAGCTCTTGCCCTTCGCCCTGATCTCGAAGACAGGCGCCGGATCGGGATCTCCGTCGACGGCTTCGACCGTGGGCAATGCCGCCGGCGGGCTCGTTCCACCGGCCGCTCTGAGGCCGGCGGCGCGGCCTTCCGCGATCGCCTCTGCCGTGGAAAAACTGCCGGTAAAAGCGCCGGCTCCAATCCACTGCTGTGTTGGCCATTGCTGCGCCGGCTTCGGCGGCAGGAAGGCCTGGCGCGAGGCATTCCATTCCGCTTTGGCGCCGGCCTGGCTGGCCAGATGGATGGTCGGCGACCAGCCGCCCGACATCAGCAGGCAGTCGGCATGGATGTTGCGCTCTTCGCCTGAGAGCGCGCCGGTGACCATGTCGAAACGCTGCACCTTGACGCCGGAGAGCGCCTTGCCGCCCTCGGTGGCGACGACCGCGTGGCCGGCAAGGATCTCGGCCTCGGCCTCCGTGGCCAGCCTGCGCATCTCTGGCGAAAGGTCGGACCTGACGTCGGCGATGGCGACGATCGCCGCACCGGCCTTCTTCAGGGCGATGGCCGCGCGATAGGCGCTGTCATTGTTCGTGAACAGAGCGATCCGCTCGCCCGGCAGGACGCCGAACTCGTTTGCATAGCGCTCCGCCGCATGGGCCAGCATCACGCCCGGTCTGTCATTGCCGGGGAAGACCAGCGGCCGTTCGAAGGCGCCGGTGGCAAGCACCACGGATCTGGCGCGGATCGCCCAATAGCGATGCCGCGGCTCGCCCTTGGCGGGGCGTTCCTTATGGTCGCTGACCCGTTCGAGCGCGGCAAGCGTGTTGTTGTCGTAATAGCCCCACACCGTGGTGCGCGGCAAAAGCCGGACATTGTCGCGGCCTTCGAGCTGGGCGACGGTGCGGCGCGCCCAATCGGCGGCCGGCGCGCCGTCGATGGTTTCGTCCGACCAGTTGGTCGAGCCGCCAAAACGCGGCTCGAGATCGGCCAGCATGACGCGGGCGCCCTGATCGGCGGCTGCCTTGGCGGCCATCAGGCCGGCCGGGCCGGAGCCGACCACCAGCACGTCGCAAAAGGCGTTCATGCGCTCGTAGCGCGCGGGATCCTTCGCCGGTCCGGCGCTACCCAGACCGGCGGCGCGGCGGATGAAATGCTCGCAGAACATCCAGAAGTGCGTGCCTTTCAGCGGACCGATCACCGGCCCCATGAAGGTCTTGTAGTAGAAGCCGGCCGACAGGATCTTGCCGCCGAGCTGGTTGACGGCGTGGACGTCCCAGGCCAGCGAAGGGAAGCGGTTCTGGCTGATCGCAACCAGCCCGTCATGAATCTCGACCATCGTCGCCGCAATGTTGGGCTCGCGTACCTCGCCCCTCAGCACCGTCACCAGCGCATTTGGCTCCTCCACGCCCGCGGTGAGCAGGCCGCGCGGACGGTGGTATTTGAACGAACGGCCGAAAAGCGTGACGCCCTTGGCCAGCAGGGCCGAGGCCAGCGTGTCGCCGGCGTGGCCGGTATAGGCAACGCCGTCGAAGGTGAAGCGGATCGTCTTCAGCCGGTCGATGCGTCCGCCAGTGTCGGTGCGGCGCGGGCTCATGCCTTGTCCTCCGCATTGCGGCGCGCGGCCGAGGCATGATCGCCGCGCGCAAAACCGACGCTCGAAATCTCATGCGTCAGCGTGTTGCGCACGACGCGCAGATGCGCGCGGCATCCGCCGGAATGCTGCCAGATCTCATTGTGGTCGCCGGCCGGGTTCAGCCGGTCGTAGACATAGGCGTTCCACGCCTCGAAATTCTGCGAGGCCGGGTCGGGACGTTCGCGGTTGCCGTCACCCTGATAGGTGAATTCGATGACGTCGCGCGGGCCGCAATAGGGACAGGTGATCAACATCGGATATTCCTAATGCAGTCTTGCTTAGTGAAGGCGGGGATTCGCGCCCTGGCCCTTGTCGTCGATGACGAGGCCGCGGTGGAAGCGGTCAAGGGTGAACGGCGCGTTGAAATCGTGCGGCTCATCCTTGGCGATGGTCCAGGCAAAGGTCCAGCCGGAGGCCGGCGTCGCCTTGAAGCCGCCATAGCACCAGCCGCAGTTGAGATACATGCCGGGCAGGGGACCGGTGGTGATGATAGGCGAACCGTCCATCGACATGTCGCATACACCGCCCCACGAACGCAGCATGCGCACCCGCGCAAGGCCCGGAAACAGCGCCAGCATCTCGCTCATGACCTCGTCGACGATGGGCAGGTTGCCGCGCTGGGCGTAGCTGTTGTAGCCGTCGATATCGCCGCCATAGACGAGGCCGCCCTTGTCGGACTGCGACATGTAGAAATGGCCCATGCCGAAGGTCACGACCGTGTCGATGAAGGGCTTCAGCGATTCCGTCACGAAGGCCTGCAGCACATGGCTCTCGATCGGCATCGTCTCGACGCCGGCCAATTGCATGACGCGCCCGGTACTGCCGGCCACGGCGACCGCCACCTTCCTGGCCCTGATGTCGCCGCGCGACGTGGTGACGCCGGTGACGCGATCGCCATCGCGCAGGAAACCGGTGACCTCGCAATTCTCGATGATGTCGACACCGCGCCGGTCGGCGCCGCGCGCATAACCCCAGGCCACCGCATCGTGGCGGGCGGTGCCGGCGCGCCGTTGCATCAGGCCGCCGACGACGGGAAAGCGTGCTTCGCTGGAGATATCGAGCGCCGGGATCAGGCGCTTTATTTCGGCCGGCGTCATCAGTTCAGCGTCGACGCCAAGATGGCGCATGGCGTTGCCGCGCCTTGCGTAGTCGTCGAACTGGGCCGGCGTGTGCGCCAGATTGAGGCAGCCGCGCTGCGAGAACATGACGTTGTAATTCAGCTCGTGCGACAGGCCTTCCCACAGCTTCATCGAATGTTCGTAAAAGCGGGTGTTGGCGGGCAGCAGATAGTTCGAGCGCACGGCCGTGGTGTTGCGGCCGACATTGCCGGAGCCGAGCCAGCCCTTTTCCAGCACCGCGACGTTGGTGATGCCGTGCTCCTTGGCCAGATAATAGGCGGTCGCCAGCCCGTGACCGCCGCCACCGATGATGATGACGTCATAGGAGGCCTTCGGGTCCGGCTTGCGCCATGCCGGCTTCCAGTCCTTGTTTCCCTTGAGCGCGTTCGCGAGCAGCGAAAAGGCCGAGTACTCTGCCATCATTGTCATCCGGTTCGGGCGATGCGGCAGACTATAGAGCAGGCCGCATCCGCAAAGCCAATATTGCGCCATTGCCTTTCGACTGGCCGACGCCGCGATGCGACGGCTTGCCCCACGATATGGCCGTCTTTATCAAGGACAGGCTTTTAAATGCCTTTGCCGCCCGTGAGTCGCCAAGAGTCATGCTTTTGAGATTGCTTCGTCTCATTTTGATTTTCACGCTGGTCATTTCGGCGTCGCCTTCGTTCGAAGCGATGGCGCAGGCGCTTGGCCAGGGCTCGATCGGCCTGATCACCGATCAGCAGAAAGTCATCCAGGGCCTGACTGGCAAGACCGACGATCTCGAGAAGAAAATTCAGCTGGATGCTGAGGACGATGCCTCACTCGTGGATATCCGCCTGCAGCTAGAGGATCTGTCGCGGGCGGCACTGACCAGTGCGCTGGCGTTCCGTTCGCGCCTCACCGAGATCAACAATCGCATCGAGGTGCTTGGCCCGCCGCCGGCGGCGGGCCAGCCGCAGGAGCCCGACATCGTCACCGGCGAGCGCCAGGCGCTGGCGTCGGAAAAGGCCGAGATCAACGCGGTCGTGGCCAGCGCGCAGAACCTGTCGATCCGCATCAGCGGGCTGATCGACAAGATCGGCAACATGCGCAGCGCACTGTTCCGCAACCTCTTGACCAAACGCTACGTGCTGTCCGACGCGCTTAGCCCGCAGGTCTTCTCCGACGCCCAGGAGGAATACGCCAACTTTTACAAGGCAGTGTCGTCCTGGCTGAGCTTCGCGTTCAAGTTCAAGTTCCAGGCCATCCTCGCCGCTACCTTCGTGGCGCTCGGCCTTGCGCTGGTGCTGCTGGTCGGCGGTCGGCGGCTGTTCGGGCGGGTGTTCGAAGCCGATCCCGCCAACGAGGCCCCGTCCTATCTCAGCCGTCTGTCGGTGGCCTTCTGGTCGACCCTGCTGCCGACATTGGCGGTCGGCGCCTTTCTTGGCTCGACCATCTTCTTTTTCAACTATTACAATGTGTTGCGTGGCGATATCGGCCTGTTTCTCAATTCGCTGGCAACCGCCATCGGCGTGATCTTCTGCGTCAACCGCTTGACCAATGCGGCGCTTGAGCCGCGGCTGCCGAACTGGCGCCTCATCCCGGTCGAAACCGTGCCGGCGCGCTGGCTGGTGCGCCTGTCCACCGCATGGCGGTGGTCATCAGCGTCAACACCTTCCTCTCCGTCATCAATGACAAGATGGGCTCGCCGCTGTCGCTGACCATCGCGCGCAGCTTCGTCGCCACCATTGTCGTCGGCATCATCCTGATCCTGATGGCGATGCTGCGGCCGTTCAGGGCACGCGACGGAAGCTGGCGGCCATGGCCGGCGTGGCTGCGCTATCTGGCGCTGGCGCTTGGCCTGTTCACCATCATTGCCGCACTGCTAGGCTATATCGGCCTTGCCTTGTTCGTCTCGCTGCAGGTCGTGGTCACCGGCACGGCGCTGATCACCGCCTATATCGGCTTCCTGTCGGCGCGGGCGATCGGCGAGGAAGGGGCGTTCGCCAACACCACCGTCGGCCGCTGGCTGTCGACCCATTCCAGCTACGAGGACACGGCACTCGACCAGCTCGGCCTTGTCGTCAGTGTTGCCATCAATCTGTTGATCGTGCTGGTTTTCCTGCCGCTTATCCTGCTGATGTGGGGGTTCCAGCCAGGCGACATCCAGGCCTGGGCCTACAAGCTGGCGACCGGGATCAATATCGGTTCGGTGACGATTTCGGTCACCGGCATCCTTTCGGGCATCGTCGTCTTCATCATCGGCTATTTCCTGACGCGCTGGTTCCAGGGCTGGCTCGACGGCTCCGTCATGGCGCGCGGCAAGGTCGATACCGGCGTGCGCAACTCGATCCGGCTGGCTGTCGGCTATGCAGGCGTGGCGCTGGCGGGGCTGGTCGGCATATCGGCGGCGGGCATTGATCTTTCCAGCCTTGCGTTGGTCGCCGGTGCCCTTTCCCTCGGTATCGGTTTCGGCCTGCAGAATGTCGTCTCCAACTTCGTCTCCGGCCTGATCCTCCTGGCCGAGCGGCCGTTCAAGGTCGGCGACTGGATCGTCGCCGGCGACGTCAGCGGCACGGTCAAGAAGATCAGCGTGCGCGCCACCGAGATCGAGACGTTCCAACGGCAGTCGGTGATCCTGCCCAATTCAAACCTGATCAACAACGCCGTCGGCAACTGGACGCACCGCAACAAGCTCGGCCGTGTCGAGATCAGGGTCGGCGTCGCCTATGGCAGCGACGTCAAGCAGGTGCATGCCGTCCTTCTGGAAATCGCGCGCAGCCATGCGATGGTGCTCAAGAACCCCGAGCCCTTCGTGCTGTTTTCCAATTTCGGCGCGTCCGCGCTGGAGTTCGAAATCCGCGTCTTCCTGGCCGATATCATGAACGGCAGCGTCGTGCAGAACGACATTCGTTTTGCCGTGCTGGAGAAATTCAACGACCAGCATATCGAGATCCCGTCGACGCCGCGCGCCGTCGTCGAGGTGAACAAGCCCAAGGCCTGGCCAACCGACGACGACAAGATCGAGGCCGACTTCGCCGAACAGGAACAGGCGAAGGCGCAAGCCGCGGCCGAAGCGAAAAAGCTGGCCAAATCTGGACGCAAGGCGCGCAAGCCCGATCCCAGTTAGGGCCGGTGGCCGTCAGCTTCTCGCGACCAACGCCGCCAGCGCCGTGCGAAGATCGGTATCGCCGCGTCTGACTTCGCCGACACCGTGCTCGACATCGATGCGGCCGGCATTGTGGGCGTCGAACATCGCGGCGACCAGTTCCGCGTAGCTCGTGCCGATGCCGCCACCGATGAGGGCAGGAACCCAGTCCTGCCTCGGCAGTTCTCGGGCGACGATCGCGCGGCCGGCAATCTCGCCAAGCGTTCGCGCCACATCGGCCGCGCTGTAGCGATCTGGCCCTTCGGCGTGGACCACGCGCAGCGCATCGCCGCTGCCCGAAAGGAGGAGATCCGCCGCCATCAACCCGACATCGCCGGCCGACACCGTCGGAAAGGATTTGGTCACGGGATGGTGCAGGCTCGGCAGCACGCCGGTCTCGATTGCCAGGCCGGCCAGGCGGTTCCAATTCTGCATGTGCTCGGCCGAACGCAGCAGCGTCAGGGCTGCCGGTATCGTCCTCAACTGCGTTTCCAAATGATGGAACGTGAGCGTGATGCCGGTGCCGGCGGCAAGCTGGGCGCCATAATCCGAGATCGCCAGAATTCTTTGCGGCCTGACTTGATCGAGTGCATTCACAACGGATCGAATGGTGGCTTCCATCTCCGCCGACGCATCATCGGCGCGGACGCCGGTTGGACAGATGACCTGTACGGCGGCCGCGCCCTTTGCTGCCCGCGCCACCGCCGGCGTATCGCGCAGATCGGCAATCTCCGCGTCGCAACCGAGCCCACGGAACTCCTCGGCATGCGACGGGTTTCGCACAAGGGCTCGGACCGGAACGCGATGCCTGCGAAGCGCACCAATCGTGGCACGTCCGATCTTTCCTGCCGCGCCCAACACTACAAACATGCCGGTATCCTTCATCCTGATCAGTAGGACGTCAGGAATGCCGAAAGGACGGGTTCGGGTCGCTCAGATTTGGATGGCGGAGCGCAAGAACGGATGATTAGCTTCGCAAGCCAAAAGCGCGGCGCCGGACCGCCGTCTACCGCCGCATGCGGATCAATGCGGCCGGGGTGGCGCCGAGGATGCGCTTCATGCTTTGCGCCATGTGACTCTGATGCGCGAAGCCCGCCTCCAGCGCGATCTGGCTGAGCGGCATTTTCCCTTGATGCAGCAAGGTCCTTGCCCGCTCGACCCGGCGACGGATGACAAATTGGTGGGGAGGCATGCCGAAGGTGCGGCGAAACAGCACTTTCAGATGCGAGACGCTGATGGCTGACACTTGCGCCATCTCATCCAGCGAAAGATCCTGATCGAGATTGGCTTCGATGAAATCGGTCAGCCTGCGCTTCTGGCCGTAAGAGAGCATTTGCCTGGCCGGAGCTTCCGGCTTTGAAGCGCCCTGGATGATCCGGACCGCCAGCGCCTTGGCCAGGCTTTCGAAATACAGGCGGTCGGATGGCACGTCCGGGTTCAGACCGGTCGCCAGCGCATGGGCGATGTGTTCGATCCTCGCGTCGCGGCGCTGGAACTGCGGATTGACGACGACCCTGTCCGGGTCGATATCGAGGTCCTCGGCAGCGCGGCGAACCAGCGCCGGCCTGACCCACAGCCGCAGGATGGTGCAGTCCGCGTCATCCTTCCAGTCGCCATCGAGCCCGGCGGGCACAATATCGATGTCGCCGTCCGACTGAACCCGGCGGTGATGTTTTCCATTGCAATGGCACGACGCGTTGACCGGCGCTCCGACGTGGATCCCAAGCCGATGGTTGATGGACGGGGGCACATAATGGGTCAGCCCCGCGACAATCCTTCGACTCAACCCCAACGCCGATCGTTTCAAGCCAGTTGTCGTGCATGGTTTCTTCTTCGCGTTGCCGCCTCGCATCATATCGTGCCGGCCAGCGAAATTAACAGGGTCGGGCGTATGCTTGCGGATAGGCAAAACCAATTGCGGCATGAATGCGGCATTCAGTTGCGGTTCAGCTTCCATCTCATATAAGCTCCCATGCAAAGGGCGAAAATGCCTTGCGAAATGCAACAGAGGCGGTGGGAACACCGATATTGCAACATGTGGAAGTCTCTCGTCGCTGCCGTGGCCTTGCTTGCCGTGAGCGGCTCGGCCCATGCCGCCAGCGCGGTCAACAAGGACGCCGAGACCCGCACGCTGGTCGTGACGGAAGGCGGCAGCAAGACCGAGCTTGCGCTGGCCGGTGGTGAAACCGTCGAATTCTGCCAGAACGGCTGCTTCGTCACCTTGCCGAACGGTGACCTCGAAGCCCTGACCGGCTCGGAAACCGTCGAGATCTCGGGCGGCGTCGCCCGCATCAAGTAACCCAGGCGGCATGATTGGAAAGGCCGGGCATTTGCTCGGCCTTTTATCGTTTCCGGCAGTGGTTGTTTAACAATGACGCCGGAAATACCGCCACGGCAGCCGCCTGCAACCAGGCGTTTTAACGTTCGCTACGCCATCCCCGGCTATACCAGCGTCAAGACGCCGAAAAGCGGCGCGCAACGGGATTCCGGCTTTCCGGATCAGACGCTGGCAGGGCAGGACGGGCATGGATGCGCGGTCGGACAGGAACGCAATACCGCTTGCGGTCGATCTCGACGGCACGCTGATCGCGACCGACCTGTTGTGGGAAGGCTTGTTCCTCCTCCTCAAGAAGAACCCGCTCTATATCTTCCTGGTGCCGTTCTGGGCCGCCGCCGGGCCTGCGCGGCTGAAGCAGGCGATCGCACAGCGCATCGATATCGACCCCGCGACGCTGCCTTATCGCGCGCCGCTGCTCGACCGGCTGCGCGCCGAGCACGGCGAAGGCCGCAAGATCGTGCTGGCGACCGGCACGCCGCGCAAATTCGCCGACGCCATATCAGCCCATCTTGGCATTTTCGACCGTGTGCTGGCGACGGACGGCCTCGACAATCTCACCTCCGGCAAGAAGCGCGCCTCGCTGGTATCAGCCTATGGCGACGGCGGCTTCGACTATGCCGGCAACAGCCGCCATGATCTCCAGGTCTTCGATGCCGCGCGCAACGCAATCATCGTCGCGCCCGACCGTCACGCGGCGCGCTGGCAGGCAGCGCATGGCGGCGAAACCATGCCGGCGCCGAAGCCGACCTTGCGGACCATCATCAAGATGCTGCGCGTGCATCAGTGGCTGAAGAACTCGCTGATAGCCGTGCCGATGGTGCTGTCGCACGAATATTTCAACACCAACATGATCTGGGAATGCCTGCTGGCGTTCGTCTCGTTCAGCGCGGTGGCGTCGGCGATCTATATCCTCAACGATTTCTTCGATCTGGCGCTAGACCGCAAGCATGTCACCAAGCGCAACAGGCCGTTCGCCAGCGGTGCGCTGTCGATTCCGTTCGGTCTGGGCGCGATCGCGGTGCTGCTGGCGATCGGTGTCTGTACCGGGCTGTTCCTGTCGCCTGAATTCCTGGCCGTGCTTGGCGGTTACATGGTCGTCACGACGGCCTATTCGCTGTCGTTCAAGCGCATGCTGCTGGTCGATGTGTTGACGCTTGCCGGCCTCTACACGATCCGAGTGATCGCCGGTGCGGCCGCGACCGGCGTTGCCGTCTCGTTCTGGCTGCTCGCCTTCTCGATCTTCTTCTTCCTGTCGCTGGCGCTGGTGAAACGCTTCGTCGAACTGCGCACAACCGCCATTCCGCCCGGCGAGCGGATTGCCGGGCGCGGTTATCGCACGGAAGACCAGGAGATCGTTGCCCAGGCCGGTATGGCCTCCGCCTTCTCCTCGGCGCTGGTGCTGGCGCTCTACATGGATAGTGTCGCGGTGCGCGAGCTTTACCCACATCCGTGGCTGATCTGGCCGCTGCCGCCCATCGTGCTCTACCTCACCATGCGCGTCTGGATCCTGGCGCGCCGCGACGAGATGAATGACGACCCGGTCGTCTTCATCATCCGCGATTGGCGCAGCCAGATCGTGGTGCTGATCGGCGCCGTGCTGCTGGTCATCGGGGGCTGGTAGGCATGGCCGAACGTTTTTTGAGCTTTGGCCTTGCCACGCCGCCGGCGCCACGCGCGATCAACGCCGACGATGCCATTGCGCTGCTGAAGGGTGGTCAGGCGAAGGAAGCCTCGTTGCTCGCCTATGGCAATGGGCGTTCCTATGGCGATTCCTGCCAGAATCAGGCCGGTGCGGTCGTCGACATGCGGACGCTGAACCACATCCGCGCCTTGAACTCCGAGACGGGCGTGCTCGAAGCGGATGCCGGTGTGCTGCTGTCCGACATCATCGCGCACGCCGCACCTTACGGTTTCTTTCCGGCGGTGGTTCCGGGCACGCAGTTCGTCACGCTCGGCGGTGCCATAGCCAATGATGTGCACGGCAAGAACCATCACCGGCGCGGCACGTTCGGCTGCCATGTCGAAAGCTTCACGCTGCTGCGGTCCGACGGAAAGACCTATCGCTGCTCGGCATCAGACAATCCGCGCCTGTTCGCGGCGACCATCGGTGGCATGGGGCTGACCGGCCTGATGCTCTCGGCCTCGATCCGGCTGATGCGGGTGCCTTCGCTCGACATCGTCGAGAAGGCGACGCCGTTTCGTGATCTCGCCGAATTCTTCGATCTAGCGGCGGCGGCGGACCAAGCCAATGAGTATTCGGTGGCCTGGATCGATCAACTCACCGGCGGCCGCAACAGCGGGCGTGGGCTGCTGTTCAGCGGCAACCATGCCGAGCATGGCTCGCATGCGGCCTCGCGCGCCGGCGGCAACCTTTCCGTGCCGTTCCAGCCGCCCTTCAATGTGCTCAACCGGCCATTCCTGACCGCTTTCAACGCCGCCTACCGGTGGAAGAAGAGTCACGCGACCGCGCCGCGTCGGACCGGCTACCACGGTTTCTTCTTTCCGCTCGACGGCGTGCGTGACTGGAACCGGCTCTATGGGCCAAATGGGCTGTTCCAGCACCAGAGCGTGGTGCCGGAGGAGGCGGCGCGCAGCGTCGTGCCGGAATTGCTCGCGGCGACCCGGCGAGCCTGGCAGGGATCTTTCCTCACCGTGCTGAAGCGCTTCGGTTCGATCTGCTCGCCCGCGCTGCTGTCGTTCCCGCGCCCCGGTTACACGCTGACGCTGGATTTCCCCAACAAGGGAGCGGCGACGCTTGCTCTGCTTGGCGAACTCGACCGCATCACGGTCGCGGCCGGCGGGGCAGTCAATCCTTACAAGGATGCGCGCATGAGCGCAGGAGTTTTTGCCGCCTCCTTCGCGGATTGGCCGAGGCTGGAAGCGCTGCGCGACCCTGCCTTCATGTCCGATTTCTGGGCGCGCACGGCTGGCAGCATCGACCTGCGGCGGGGCGGCGTCGAGGCTGCCGAATAGATAGAATTAGAATGAATATTGGTTAGCGAGCGGTTAATCGCATGATTTACTCAAAATGGTCTTGTGAATTCACGAAATCTTTTCGGGTTTGTATTATTGGAAGTCACGGGGCGGGCGCGCGGGTATGAAATATATCGTCTTCATTCTCTTTACAGTCATGACCAATGCCGCTGCGCAGCTTATGCTGAAGCAAGGCATGATGTCGCTTGGGCCGATCTCGTTCGAGGGCGTCAATCCGCTCGTCAGGCTGCTGCAGATAGTGTTCAGCCCCTGGGTGTTCCTCGGGCTCTGCACCTTCGTGATTTCCATGGCCTCGCACCTCTATGTGCTGTCCAAGGTCGAGCTTTCCTTTGCCTATCCCTTCCTCAGCCTCGCCTATGTCGCCGTCGCCATTTTCGCCTATTTCGTCTTTCGCGAGGACCTCAATGGCTGGCGTATCGCCGGCATCGCCTTCATCTGCGTCGGCACCGTGCTGATCGCGCAAAGCGGGCGGGGGCATGAGGACCAGACCGCTTCCATCACGCCCGACAAGATCCCTGCAAACGAGACCGTTCGATGAGACATGTCATTTTCGGCGGTGACGGCTTCGTCGGCCGCCACCTTGCGCCCAAGCTCGTGGCCGATGGCGAAGACGTCGTGGTCGCCGACATCGCCAGGAGCGAGCTTGCTCACTACCGCAACGTCCGGTTCGTCCAATGCGACGTCACCGATCCGGCCTCGGTCGCTGCCGTCGGGCTGAAGGCCGACGACATGGTTTACAATCTCTCGGCCAAGATGCTGTCGCCGATCCAGGTGCGCGCCAAACGACACGACTTCTTCTTCCCGGTGAATTTCCATGGCACTGAGCACATCATGCAGGCCATGGACATGGCTGGCGCGCCAAGGCTTGTCCATTACACCACCGACATGATCTACGGCCATACGGTCACCCAACCGATGACCGAGGAACACCCGGTCGCGCCGCTCGGCGAATATGGCTGGTCGAAGCAGAAGACCGAGGAACTCGCCGCCGAGTGGCGCAAACGCGGCATGTCGATCTCGCTGTTCCGGCCGCGCCTGATTATCGGTCCCGGCCGGCTCGGCATTCTCGAAAAGCTCTTCAAGCTGATCGACTGGAACCTTCCGGTGCCGATGATCGGCTCGGGCAGGAACCCCTATCAGTTCATCTCTGTTTTCGATTGCGCGGAAGCTGCCCGCGCGGCCTGGAAGGCCGGCGTGCCCAACGAGGCCTATAATCTGGGTTCCCTCAATCCGCCGCCGGTGAAGAAATTGCTCGGCGACCTGATCCGCCATGCCGGCTCGAAGTCGATCCTGCTGCCGACGCCTGGCTGGGCGGTCAAGCGCACGCTCGACCTGCTCGATCTCATGAACATGCCGATCATGGATCCGGAACAATATCTCATCGCCGACGAGGAATGCGTGCTCGACGTGTCCAAGGCTGAGCGTCAACTCGGCTGGGTGCCGCGATATCGCGACGAGGACATGCTGATCGCCGCCTACAGCGAATACCGCACCAAGAAGGCCGGGGCCGCTGTCGCCACCAAACATGTGCCCGCCGAGTAGTGGTCCCGCCAAACAGTTTTATGGCGCACGACGCCGGTCGTCAGCGCGGACAGGAGATTGAAATGACCGTCATGGCCAAGCCCGAACAGACGAATACGCGCACCCTGGTGAGCGCGCCGGCACTGTCGCCCGCTGCAACAGCCAAGCCCGATCTGATCAGTGTCGAGCAGGCCAAGGCGATGGACGTCGCCGGAATGACCGACCTGTTCAAGGCGCATCTCAATCCCGGCCAATTGCATTTCATGAAGCTGCTCGGCTTCCACAAAATCAAGATCGAGCGTGCGGAAGGCATGTTCTACATCGACCAGAACGGCCGCAAGATCCTCGACTTCTTCGGCGGCTTCGGTTCGCTGGCCTTCGGCCACAACCATCCGCGTATCCTGGACGCGCGCAAAAAGTTCCAGGAGGAGAAACGCCAGGAAATCGCCATCGCCTTCATGTCGCAATATGCGGCAGCGCTCGCGCACAACCTCGCCAAATGTTCGCCCGGCGACCTCGACATGGTGTTCTTGGGTTCGTCCGGTTCGGAGGCGATGGAAGCGGCGCTGAAGCTCGCCGAACGCGCCGCCGGCCCAAAGCGGCCGAAGGTGGTCTATGCCGAGAATTCCTTCCACGGCAAGACCAAGGGCGTGCTCGGCATCACCGACGGCCAACTCTACCGCGCCGATTTCAAGGTGGCCGATAATACGGTGCGCATTCCCTTCGGCGACATCGAGGCGGTCGAGCGCCTGTTTCGTTCCGATCCGGAGGTCGGCGTCATCGTGCTCGAAACCATTCAGGGCGGCGGCGGCATCATCCAGGCAGAGGCGCAATACTGGCAGAAGCTGCGCGCGCTCTGCGACCGGCATGGCGTGCTGTGGGTCGCCGACGAAGTGCAGTGCGGCTATGGCCGCTCGGGTCGCTTCTATGCCTTTGAACATTACGGCGTCGCGCCTGACGTGACGGCGCTGGCCAAGTCGCTCGGCGGCGGCAAGGCGGCGGTCGGCGCGATGATCGCCAGACGTGAAATCTACATGAAGGCCTATGGCACACCGAAAACGGCAATGATCCATGCCATGGCGACCTTTGGCGGCATGGGCGAAGCCTGCGTCACTTCGATCGAGGCGCTCAACGTGCTCTATGACGAGGGGCTGATCGACAATGCCGCCGTCACCGGCGACTATCTGCTGCAGCGGCTGCAGGCACTCAGGGAAAAGTTCCCCAAGATCATAAAGGACGTGCGCGGCAAAGGCCTTATGGTCGGCCTGGAGTTCCACGACTTCTCGCAGACATTGCCGATGGTGCTGCGTCCGGTGGTCAGCGTGCTCGACGACAAGCTGAAAGGCTCGCTGTCCGGTTTCGTCGGCGCGCTGCTCCTGCGCGACTACGACGTGCTCGTCGCCTTCACCGAATACAACCGCAACGTCATCCGGCTCGAGCCGCCGCTGATCTGCCGGCGCGAGCATGTCGACCGCTTCGTCGATGCCTTCGATAGCCTGCTGTCGCGCGGCATCGTGTCGATCGTGAAGGATTTCGTCAAAAGCCAGGTCCGTTAGAAGAAAGTCCGTTGAGAGCGACGATGCTGACCAAGTCTCCCGCTGCGAATGACCCGCTTGACCGGCTTGCCGAGACCGGTCTGGCGTGGGGCGAGGGGATCTACGCGCGGTTGGCTGCACCCATCGGTGCGGCGGCTTTCGCGCTCTACATCCTTCTGACGGCTTTCACGGCGTGGGTGATGCCGGACGCCAACTGGGACATGCTGCCCTACCTTGCCGTCGCCGAAGAGGGCGCCCATCCCGACGCGCAGGCGTTGCATGATTATGCCTACAGTGCCGTCAAGGCAGGCGTGTCGGCGGGGGACTACAAGGTGCTGACCGATGATGGCGGCGGCTTCCGCAGCCACATGAGGGAGAATGCCGCCGACTTTCATTCGCTGCTCGGCATGTACCGGATAAAGTTCCTCTATGCCGAGATCCTGTCGACGCTGAGCGCGGTGATGTCGCCGGTCGAGGCGATGCGGCTGGTACAGGTGTTTTCGGTGCTGCTGTTCGGCGCGATCGCGCTGCTTTGGCTGCACAGGGAAAAGGCCCTGGCCTTGGCGCCAGTGGTCGGCGCGGTGCTGATCATGGCTGATTTCGGCGATGCGGCGCGCGCTTCGACGCCGGATCTGCTGACATCGGCGCTGCTGCTCGGCGGGCTCTACGCCTATGTCCGAGGCCGCGATGTGGCGACGGCGATGCTGCTCTTCCTGGCCTTCATGGTGCGGCCCGATAATATCGTTTTCCTTGCCATATTCGCGGTGCTGCTGGTCGTCTTCCGGCAAAAGGCGCGGGGCGCGCTGGCCGGTTTTGCCGCGTCCTTCGTTGCCTATTTCGCCATCTCGCACTGGGCCCAGCATCCTGGCTGGTGGCCGCATCTTTGGTTCTCCAGCATCGAGCAGCACTACAATATGGATGGGTTCGAGCCGGCGTTCTCGGTCACCGCCTATCTCAAGGCGTTTGCGACATCGCTGCTGCGCGCCGTCAACCTGAACAGCTGGGTCGGCGTTTCCGTGCTGGCACTGGCTGGCTGGTTCGCCACCAGCCGCGCCGGCTTCCGACTTGATCGGCGCGCTGGCATTTTGTTCGCGGCGCTGGTGCTGGGCGCTCTGACAAAGTTCGCGGTCTTTCCGATCCACGACACGCGCATCTATTTCCCGCACCTGATCCCGCCCTTCCTGCTGCTGGCAGCGCCGTTCATGGCGCTCTGGGCAGCCGTGGTCCGCGGCCAGCATAGCGCGGCCTTGCACGTCATTCCCGGAGACAAGCCATGAGTTCGCTATCCAGCCTGGCGCGCATCGCCTTGTCGCTCGGCCTGCCCTCAGGCCTGCTCGATCGTGGGCCGTCGCTGCGCGGCACGAAATTCCTGGCCAAGGCAGCGCTGAAAGCGCGCTTCGGCGGGGCGGGGCAGCCGTTCCAGATGGTCAATGTCGGCGCTTGCGACGGCGCGCTTTTCGACGATGTGACGCCGTGGCTGCACAGGATTGCCGGCGCCCGCGCCATGCTGGTCGAGCCGATCCCGTACAATCAGAAGCGGCTGCGCGCCAACTATCCTGACACCGAGCGCTTCATCATCGAGCCGGTGGCCGTCACAAAAACCAAGGGCACGATCACCGTCCATACTTTCGATGCCGCGGCCCTCGAGGCCGGCACGCTGCCGATCGAATTCATCGGCTGCTCCTCGGTCACCGACACCAACTTGATGTCGGGCAAGAATGCCTGGGGCGAGGCCGACAGCAATTTCAACAAATTCGCGCCGCACCTCAGGGATATCGAGGTGCCGTCGGAAACGCTGCAGACGCTGCTCGACCGCAACGGCATCAGCCATATCGATGCTTTTCTCGTGGATTGTGAAGGCGCCGACTGGATCGTCTTCGAACAGCTCGATCTGAAACGCTACCGTCCCGGCATGATAAAGATCGAGGTCGGCGCATTGCCTGCTCCGGAGATTGGCCAGGTCGTGGTCAAACTGAAGACAGCGGGCTATCAGGTCGGCTTCCAGGCCGAGGACGTCTGGGCCTTCGCCTGACGTCTCAGGTTTTCCCCGATCCGGATCGGGTCGCGCCGCACCCGCGGCGTGTCGCAAACAGGCGGTAGCGCCGTGCCGGTCGTCTGCATATTGTGCGCCGATCAAACGGGCGCCGACGCTGCCCGCAATAGCATCTGGAGTCGCGGGCAATGGCAGAGTTTCCGAAAAAGGCGAAGGTCGTCATCATTGGCCTTGGCGGTATTGTCGGCGCATCGATCGCCCATCACCTGATCGAACGTGGCTGGACCGATATTGTCGGCATCGACAAGTCGGGCGTCCCGACCGATATCGGCTCGACCGCGCATGCCTCGGACTTCTGCTACACGACCAGCCACGATTTCCTGTCCTGCTGGACGACGCTCTATTCCATCGATTTCTACGAGAAGATGGGCCACTACGCGCGCATCGGCGGCCTCGAAGTGGCTCGCGTCGGTGACGACAGCCGCATGGACGAAATCAAGCGCAAGATCGCCTCGGCAAAGGCCTTTGGCACGCGCGCTCGCCTGATCGAACCCGCCGAGATCAAGGAGAAATTCCCGCTGATCGAGGAGGGGATGGTGCAAGGCGGCCTTTGGGATCCGGACGCGGGTCTGGTCATCCCGCGCTCGCAGACCGTCGCCGGCAAGCTGGTCGACCAGGCTGAAGCGTCGGGCAAGCTGAAATCCTTCGCCAACACGCCTGCTAGGTCGCTGGTCGTCAAGAACGGCCGCATCAGCGCCGTGGTGACCGACCGCGGCACCATCGAGGCCGACTGCGTCATCGTCTGCGCCGGCATCTGGGGACGGCTGATCGCGGAGATGGTCGGCGAAGATTTGCCGGTCATGCCGATCGACCATCCGCTGACTTTCTTCGGCCCGTACAATGAGTTCGCCGGCACCGGCAAGGAGATCGGCTGGCCGCTGCTGCGCGACCAGGGCAATTCGGCCTATATGCGCGACACCGGCGACCCCAAGACCGCCGAGGGCGGTCAGATCGAGTGGGGCTATTACGAAGAAAACAACCCGCGCCTTTGCCATCCTCGCGACCTTCTGGAGAAGGACCAGGCGCGCTTATCGCCGTCGCAGCGCGACCTCGATATGGAGCAGATCCTGGCGCCGCTCGAACGCGCCATGGAGCTGACGCCCATCCTGGGCGAACTCGGCTACAATGAAAGCCATTCGTTTAACGGCCTGCTGCAGGTGACCGCCGACGGCGGCCCGTCCATGGGCGAAAGCCAGAAGGTGCGGGGACTCTGGTATGCCGTCGCCATCTGGGTCAAGGACGGTCCGGGGATGGGCAAGCTGATCGCCGACTGGATGACGGACGGCCGCACCGCGATCGACCATCACGCCATCGACTATGCGCGCTTCTATCCGCACCAGACGAAGGAGCAGTTCATCTGGGATCGCTGCACCGAGACGGCGATGAAGGTCTATAATCCCGCCGTGCATCCGCGCGAGCCCTTCTCCAAGGCCCGCAACATCAGGCGCTCGCCGTTCTGGGAGCGCGAGAAGGAACTCGGCGGCTATTTCATGGAACTGGGCGGCTGGGAGCGTGCCCATGGTTACGCCGCCAACGAGCACCTGCTCGAGAAATACGGCAACCGCGTTCCCGTACGCGAGAACGAGTGGGACAACCGCCATTTCTGGCGCGTCTCCAATGCCGAGCATCTGGCGATGAGCGAGGATTGCGGCATCGTCAACCTGTCCCATTTCTCTATGTATGACGTCGAAGGACCAGACCACGTCGCGCTGCTGGAATGGCTGTGCGCGGCCAAGATCGGCGGCGACAACAACATCGGCAAGGGCATCTACACCCACTTCCTCGACGAGGAAGGCATGGTGCGCGCGGACTTCACTGTCATCCGCATGGCCGATCGCTGCCGGGTGATCGACGGTGCCGATGCCGGCCCGCGCGACTTCCGCTACATGCAGCGCACCGCGCAGGACAAAGGCTTTGACGCCACCATCACCGATGTGACAGAGAAATACGTCACCATCGGCATCTGGGGCCCGAATGCCCGCACCACTTTGCAGAAGGTGGTCGAGAATCCCGAGGGCCTTTCGCCGGAGAATTTCCCCTTCGCGGCGATCAAGCCGGTCAGGATCGGCGGCAAGAATGTTACCGCCTTCCGCATCTCCTATGTCGGCGAGCAGGGCTGGGAACTGCACATGCGCTACGAGGATGGCCTCGCCGTCTGGGACGCACTGCGCTCGACCGGCGTGATGCCGTTCGGCGTCGAGACCTATGCCAACACGCGCCGCATGGAAAAGAGCCTGCGCCTGCAGAATGCCGACCTTCTGACCGAGTACAATCTGTTGGAAGCCGATCTCGCGCGTCCGAAGGTGAAGGAGAACGATTTCTGCGGCAAGGCCAAGCATGTGGAATACCGGGCCCGCGAGCACCAGCCCGCGACTTTGTGCACGCTGGTGATGACCGAAAACACCGATTCCAAGGGCGTGGCGCGTTATCCCGTTGGCACGATGCCGGTGCTGGATCCGGCCACCGGCGAGACGCTGGTCGATGAACTCGGCCGCCGCTCCTTCACCACCTCGGTCGCCTATGGGCCGACGATCGGCAAGAACATCGCGCTCGCCTACCTGCCCCATTCGTATGCGCAGGAAGGCCGCAAGCTTGAGGTGGAATATTTCGGCGAGACCTATCCGGTCGAGGTCGCCGGCGTCGGCTACAAGCCGCTCTATGACCCGGAGAACCTCAAGCCGCGCAGCTGATCGGCCGGGCCACGGGACTTATCGCAAAAGCCTGGCTTCGAGCCGGGCTTTTGTCTTTTTAAGCGGGCGGTTTTCGCTTACCCTTGCGGCATGTCTGCTTTGTCGCGCGCAAGACATCTCCTTTCCGGCTGCGCCGCGCTGGCGGCGGTGCTTTGGCCGACGCCGGGATCTCGCGCGGATGAGCCGGTCGATGTCGAGCTGGTGCTGGCGGTCGACGTTTCGCTGTCGATGTCGGCGGACGAGCTCGAGATCCAGCGTCATGGCTACGCGGCGGCGCTGACGCACGACAACGTGCTGCAGGCAATCACCGATGGCGCCCATGGCAAGATCGCCGTCACCTATGTCGAGTGGGCCGGCACCACATGGCAGCGCGTCATCGTGCCATGGACCGTCATCGCCAACCGTGCCGACGCAGAGCGGATGGTCGCGCAATTATCCGCGCAGCCGCCCAACAGCGCGCGGCGCACCTCGATCTCCGGCGCGCTGGAATTCGGCAGCGACCTCTTTGCCGAAAGCGGCTACCAGGGGACCAGGCGGGTCATCGACATTTCCGGCGACGGGCCCAACAACCAGGGCGCTCCGGTCAATCTCACCCGCGACGGCGTGGTCAGCCAAGGCATCGTCATCAACGGCCTGCCGCTAATGACCCGGGGTGGCATTTCCGGTGCCTACGACGTCAACGATCTCGACCGCTACTACAGCGACTGCGTCATCGGCGGCCCGGGCGCCTTCATGATCCCGGTCAACGACTGGACGCAATTTCCCGAAGCCATTCGCCGCAAACTGGTTCTGGAGCTTGCCGGCCCGGCCTCACCGCAATGGGCGGCGGACGAGGCCGATCACCCGCCGGTGGTGCTGGCGCAGGACAAGCCCGCGGCCGACTGCCAGATCGGTGAGAAAATGTGGCGCAACCGCAACTGGATGCTCGACAGCCGCTGAGCCGAGCGAGCCG
The DNA here is from genome assembly GCF_002879535.1 of Mesorhizobium intechi. Classification (GTDB taxonomy): domain Bacteria; phylum Pseudomonadota; class Alphaproteobacteria; order Rhizobiales; family Rhizobiaceae; genus Mesorhizobium; species Mesorhizobium intechi. The sequence continues at coordinate 25,306 of NZ_PNOT02000176.1, read as the reverse complement.
ACCAACGGTGACGACTGGCACGAATCGCCCGGGCGCCGTTGCGGCGACTGTCCATGGGCACGGCGTCAATCCTGCCCCAACGCAGGTCGTGAGATGAGCCTGCTTGCAGCAGCCGAACACGTTCCTGTTGATTGACAAGCCGACAGGCCTCTGTGAACACTTCCGCCCAGAGATAAAAAAGGGGAACCGACATGAACAGGATCGCCGTTTTCGCCGCGACTTTGACGCTTGCCCTCGGTTTGTCGGCGCCGGTGATGGCCGCCACATCGGTCACCATCGGCATCAGCGGCTGGACCGGCTTCGCACCGCTGACGCTTGCCAAGCAGGCAGGGCTCTTCGAGAAGCACGGTCTCGATGTGACCTTGAAGAAGGTGCCGCAGGCCAGCCGTCCGCTCGCCATCGCCAGCGGCGACCTGCAGTGCGCCGCCACCACCGTCGAGACATGGCTGGTATGGAACGCCAGCGGGGTGACCACCAAGCAGATCTTCCAGCTCGACAAATCCTATGGAGCCGACGGCATCGTCGTGCGCAACGACATCAAGACGGTCGCCGATCTCAAGGGCAAGAACGTCGCCTCCTCGGCCCCGGGCACGTCGCCGTATTTCCTGCTCGCATGGGTGCTGAACAAGAACGGCATGTCGACCAAGGACGTGACGGTCGTCAATCTGGAGCCGGACGCGGCGGCGCAAGCCTTCCTCGCCGGCCAGAACGATGCAGCTGTCACCTATGAGCCGTTCATCTCGGCCGTGCGCGACAAGGCCGACCAGGGCCACATATTGGCGACCACGCTCGACTATCCGATGGTGCTCGACACGGTCGGCTGCACACCCGAATTCCTCAAGGCCAATCCCGAGGCGGCCAAGGCGCTCGCCGACAGCTATTTCGAGGCGCTCGACCTGATCAAGAAGGACCCGCAGAAATCCTACGAGATCATGGGCGCCGACGTGAAACAGTCGGCCAAGGAATTCGAGGATTCGGCGAAGTACTTGAAATGGGCCGACAAGGCCGAGAACCAGCAGTTCTTCACCAAGGAATTCCAGGATTTTTCCAAAACAGCGGGCGAGTTGCTGCTGCAGATGGGGCTGATCAAGGAAGCGCCCGACGTCGCCACGCTGGCCGACACCAGCGCGGTGGCGAACTGACCGCCCGACCATTGCCCATCGTGCGGCGACGCTCTTTCCTGGATACGTGACCATTTGATGGGGACGATGTGAAGATGCGCCCGTTGCATCCAGTCTCGCCGGGCCTACGAATCGCGCTCGGCATTTCCTTTTTCGTGTTGTTTATTGCCTTCTGGGCGTGGATCACCCTTGGCGGCCACGTCAACCGCATCTTCCTCGCCGACCCGCTGTCGATGCTGAGGGACGGCTGGCGGCTGCTGGTCGAGGACCGCTTCTGGCTCGACATATTGATCACCATCTGGCGCGTTTTCGGCGGGTTCGTGCTGGCCTCGGTCGTCGCCGTGCCGATCGGCATCGCCATGGGCGCATGGAAGCCGGTGGAAGCGTTCCTGGAACCCTTCGTGTCCTTCGCGCGCTATCTGCCGGCCTCTGCCTTCATCCCGCTGCTCATCCTGTGGGCCGGCATTGGCGAACTGGAAAAGCTGCTGGTCATCTTCGTCGGCTCGGTGTTCCAGATCATCCTGATCGTTGCCGTCAAGGTCGGGTCGACGCGGCGCGATCTGGTCGAGGCCGCCTATACGCTGGGCTCGACCAGCAACGGCATCGTCAAACGGGTGATCATGCCGGCCAACGCGCCCGAAATCGCCGAGACGCTGCGGCTGGTGCTCGGCTGGGCCTGGACTTATGTCATCGTCGCCGAGCTTATCGGCTCGTCCTCCGGCATTGGCTACATGATCATCAACAGTCAGTCGCGGCTGGCGACCGGACAGATCATTTTCGGCATCATCGTCATCGGACTGATCGGGCTGTTGTCCGATTTCGCCTTCAAGGCGTTCAACCGCTGGCTCTTTCCATGGAGCCTGGCGTGAGCAAGCTTCTCATCGAGGGCGTCTCGCGCGCCTTTGCCGGCGTGCGTGGCGGACTGCCGGTCAAGGCGCTGATGCCGATCGATTTGGCGGTCGCCGCCAACGACTTCATCACCATTCTGGGGCCGTCCGGCTGCGGAAAGTCGACGCTGCTTAGAATCGTCGCCGGCCTGGAAGCACCGAGTGAAGGCCGCGTGCTGCTCGACGACAAGGCTGTGGCGCGGCCGGGACCCGATCGTGGCATGGTCTTCCAGTCCTACACGTTGTTCCCGTGGCTGACGGTGACCGAGAACATCGCCTTTGGCCTACGCGAACGCGGCATGGCGCCAAAGGAGCGGGACGACATCGTCGCCTCCTATGTCGATCTGGTCGGGCTGAGGGGCTTTGAAAATCATTGGCCGAAGCAGCTTTCCGGCGGCATGCAGCAGCGCACGGCGATCGCCCGTGCGCTCGCCAACGATCCGGAGATCCTGTTGCTGGACGAGCCGTTCGGCGCGCTCGACAACCAGACACGCGGGCTAATGCAGGAGCTGCTTCTCGGCATCTGGGAGCGACGCAAGAAGACAGTGCTGTTCGTCACCCACGACATCGAGGAGGCGATCTTCATGGCCTCGCGGGTCATCGTCATGACGGCGCGTCCCGGCAGTATCAAGTCGGACGTCGCCATCGACCTGCCGCATCCGCGCCACTACACGCTGAAGACCAGTCCGGAATTCTCGGCGCTGAAGGCGCGGCTGACCGAGGACATCCGGATAGAGGCGATGCGCACGGCACAGACGCGGCCGGCCGCGGCCTGATCCGGCGATCAGGCCGCCAGCAACTGCTTGCGGTCGACACGCTCCTGCTGCGGCGAGCGGGCATAGAGCTCGCGGTAGCATTTCGAGAAATGCGAGGCCGAAACGAAGCCGCAGGCGACCGCCACCTCGACCACCGGCATCGAGGACTGGATCAGCAGATGCCGCGCGCGGTCGAGGCGGATCTCCAGATAGTAGCGGGCAGGGGAACGACCCATCTCGGTGCGGAACAGGCGTTCGATCTGGCGACGCGACAGGTCGACATGGTCTGCGATCTCGATCAGCGACAGCGGCTCGGAGAGATTGCCTTCCATCAGCTCGATAATGGTCAGGACCTTCGAGTTCTGCACGCCGAGGCGGGCGCGCAGCGGCAGGCGCTGGCGGTCCGTCGGGCTGCGCACGCGATCGGTCAGCACCTGTTCGCAGACCCGGTTGACGAGGCTCTCGTCGAAATCGTCGCCGATCAGCTTCAACATCATGTCGAGCGCAGCGGTGCCGCCGGCGCAGGTATAGATGTTCTGGTCGACCTCGAAGAGGTCGGCAAAGACATTGGCCTTCGGGAACGCCTCGGAAAAGCCCGGCAGGTTTTCCCAATGGATGGCGCAGCGCTTGTTGGACAGGAGGCCGGCGGCGGCAAGGATGTGTGCGCCGGTGCACAGGCCGCCAACGGCGACTCCACGATTATACTCCTCGCGCAGCCAGGCGAAGGCCGACTTGTTCTGGTAGCGCTCGACATCGATGCCGCTGCAGACGATGGCCATGTTGGGCCGGTCGGGGCCCGCCATCTTCTTGCGCTCTTCCTCCAGCGAGGTGTTGACCGCGCATTCGACGCCGTTCGAGGCGCGCACCGGCTTGCCGTCGATGCTGGCCAGGCGCCAGCGATAGGCCTCGTAGCCGAGCATGCGGTTGGCGGAGCGCAGCGGGTCGAGTGCGGTCGCAAAAGCGATCATGGTGAAATCGGGGACAAGGAAAAAGACAAACGATCGCTTGATCGGATGCTTGATGGCGTTCACGGGAACCTCACCTGGCCATGGCGCGAACAGGATGTCGCGAATAGCATAGCGACATCAGGAAAAACCTTGGCTGTCAATCGGCTACGCTGCCTCAGTGAGACAAAATTTGCGACATGGGTCGCAAACGGGCAATCAGTCTGCGGTAATGCTCAGGCGAACGGCATCAACTGTTCACGCGACAGGCAAAATGTACAAAGGCACAACAAAACGCCGCCGTGGTCGGAGCCAGGCGGCGTTACAGTCTTGAAGCAGCAGCGGCAGGGAGGCGCTGCCTGGAAATGGTCAAGCGACAAAACCGAGGCGCGCCGCAGCCATCGCCCCGGTCTGGCCGGGCATGGTTTTGGCAAGGCGCTGGCGCTCGAGAGCGGTGGTCAGGTTCATTTCGCGGCGGGTAAAGAGGCGGGCAAAAAGCTTCATCATCATCTCCTATCGGTTGCTCAGACGGGTCGCCTTCGCTTGATGGAGTGGGGCAGCTCGTTTGCTGGCGGTGATATAGGCTTGTGTTGGGTAAAACTAAATCGCAAAAACGAAGCACTTGATATGAAATGCGACACCGATTGCGACAAATTTGGGCAAACTGCTCGAAATTTGTGATTGTTTACAAGGCATTACTCGAAACCGGAGCCGCTATGCGGCTTGCTCATATGCGCCATGCGTTGGCGACATGGCTTCGAAACTCATTTGAATGCAAATAAAATAGAGAAGGCCTGCCGGGCTGGTGGGCGCGGCAGGCCTTCAGCATTTGATACACACGATCTACTTTGCTCCAGCCCAGGATCCAACGCCGTTGCGAGTGCCGGTCTTGGTGTCGGAAGCCTCAGGCCAGCCGATGTCCTTCTGCAGTTCGATCGGCAGGGAGCGGATGGCGCGTTCGGTCTGATAGCGGGCGCGTGCCGCGCTGAATTCAGTCGCGATGCGACCGAGGGACGACAGGATAGACATTTCATTCTCCTTTGGGTGCCGGCCGGAGACATTCCGGCCTTTGGCGTGGGGCTTACACGCAGCGTGTTTCAACCCGGTTTCATGTCGATTGCAGGCCTGTGACATGGTGGTTTCATGGCTGCTTGTGGCAGCAACCTCAATCGATGGAGTTGACTATCCTCCTTATCCGGTGTTCAATCAAACGAAATGGAATGATGTTTTGTATCAGAAAAATTGAAGGTCGCTTTGCATGAACGCCCCGCTCAATCATCCGCTGCCGCTACTCGATCTCGACGTTTTGCGCACTTTCGTGGCGATTGCCGAGACCGGCAGCTTTACCACCGCCGCCAATGCCGTCTTCCGTACACCGTCCGCCGTGTCCATGCAGATCAAGAAGCTGGAGGACATTCTTGGCCGTTCGGTGTTCGCGCGCGATGCGCGTTCCGTGTCGTTGACCACGGATGGCGAGATGCTGCTCGGCTATGCCCGCCGGCTGCTGTCGATCAACCGCGAGGTGGTGTCGAAGTTCATCATTCCCGAGATTGTCGGGGTGGTGCGGCTCGGTTCACCGGATGATTACGGCGAGCGCGTGCTGCCGCATGTGCTGAAGCGTTTCGCGCAGTCGCATCCCTCGATCGCTGTCGATGTCACCATCGACCAGAGCAGCAATCTGCGCCGGCGGATGGACGACCGCGCGCTCGACATCACGCTTCTGACCAACTCCTACAAGACCAGCGCGCTCGGCGCCGAAGTGCTTTTGACCGAGCCGATCGTGTGGGCCGGCGCCAAGGGCGGCTGCGCGCATCTGCGCGAGCCCTTGCCGGTTTCGCTTTGGGAAGAGGGCTGCGCCTGGCGTGCCGGCGCGCTGGAAGCGCTGGGGCGCGAGGGCCGCAGCTACCGCGTCGCCTATATGAGCGCGCATACGGCCGGTCAGCGCGCCGCGATCATGGCCGATCTCGCGGTCGCGCCCCTGCCGAGATCATTCCTCGGCAACGACATGGTCGAGCTCTGCCCGAAGGACGGCATGCCAGATATCGGCACCTACAATCTGGCCATGGTGGTGGCGCCCGACGCCAGCGCGCCGGTAAAGGCCGTCGCCGACCACATCCGCGCGACCTTCGAAGTCTTCCGGGAAACCGGCAAGTTCTGATCTGCCGCCGGATCGAAAGGCGCTACTCCGCCGCCTCGGCGGAGGGCGCTCGAAACAGCGTTTTCCTGTCTTGCCTGACCGGTGAGCGGCTTTCACCGAGGAACGTGACGATGTGCTGTCGCGCGCGTCGCGATTCCGGCATATCGATCAACGGCCATGCATGGAACATGCCTTCCTCGTGGACAACATCAACCTCGACACCCGCTTCCCGCGCCTTTTGCGCGAAGATCAGATTGTCGGGCGTCAAGAGATCGCGCGAGCCGGTCAAAAGCAGCGTTTTCGGCAGCACCGACAGGTCGCCATAGATCGGGCTGATGTGCCAGTCGCTGCGGTCGATGCCGGCGCTGTACATGCGGATTGCTTCGAGGCCGCCGGGAATACCGAGCCAGGGATCGTTGCGCTCTGCCTCGAACAGATCGGGATTGGAGAGCGACATGTCGAGGCCGGGCGAGATGAGCACGTGGCGCGAGGGCAGGGGCAAGCTTTCTTCGGCGGCCATCATGGTCAGCACCACCGCCATGTTGCCGCCGGCTGAATCGCCCATGAAGATGATGTCTTCCGCCTCGGTCTCGTCGAGCATCTGGCGATAGACATCGCCGACCATGCCGAACATGGCGTGGAAATCGTGCTCCGGAGCGATCGGATAGATCGGCACCGTGATGCCATGGCCGAGCCGGTCGGCCATGTCGGCAATCAGGTGCCAGTGATAGGGCGTGATTTCAAACACATAGGCGCCGCCATGCAGGTAAAGAATCCGCTTCTGCACGCCAGATCTTGGGCCGATTTCGTAGACCGGAAAGCCGCCGACGGTCCGTGTCTGGATGTCTAAACGCTGACGCAGCGAGGCCGGCGGATGGTGATCCTCGGTCTTGCGCGCGGCCGCTATCCAGCGCTTCAGGTTTTCCGGGCTGGCAAACGCCTTCTTGCGGCTGTACCTGAGCACGAAGGACACGACGTGGCTTTTGAAACTTGGCATGCGGATACACGAACTTCGGCTGCAGCCGACTAAGAGAAACCTCCACCATCTGCGAAGATCGTACGCTCGCCCGAAATGTCAAGTTTTGCGCCCTGTCCACACGGCGGTGTGATCGGCGCCACGGCGTCTGCGGCGCGGCAAAAGGGCGGCGCGCAGCCGGTTGCTGGTGGCAGACGGGGATTTTCGAGATCCCCGGCGCCTGCCGAGCAAGTTGCATTTGTCGGCAAAGGTCATCAGCGCGCCGTGCCCAGAAGCAGCGACGTGAGCGCGGCCTGCGGGTCGCTGGGCGGCGATGCCGGCCAGCCAATGTCCTTCTGGACATGCGCCGGCAGGCTGTTCAGCGCGCGGATCGCCTTGTTCCTGGCATGGTTCTGCCTGATGGTCACACCGAAGCGGCCGAGATTTTCGAACATCGACATTTTCATCTCCCTTGAAGAACGGCGACGACCGAGGATTATCTCCGGCCGCCGTTCGATGCGGGGTAAATGCGCCTGCCGTGTATCGGATGGATTTCGCGAAAACAGTGTTTCGGTTTCCGGATCGGTCGATCCGGAAACATTTGCATGCAAATGAGTTTGAGGTTCGAGACGGCCTGTGAAGGTCGAGTCTATTCGCGGCCACGCCTTGCCGCGTGGCCTTCACGCGAGCGTCGCCGCGGCGTGGCGTCGCCGGCGATGCCGTCCTCGCTCACCGTCTTGCGCGGCGGCAGCTTCACCGCCGCCGACAGTTTCGGGAACGGGTCGACCTTGTTGGGTAGCGCCATGGCGTAGACGAAATGCTCCTGGAATTTCGGTTCCAGAGCGGTCTCGATCTTCTCGATCTGGCTCACCGTCTCCTCGATCTCGCGGCGATAGCCACGGTTCAAGAGCGCCATGCGCGCACCGGCACCCGCGGCGTTGCCGACGGCTGAAACCTTGTCGAGGTCGCAATCCGGGATCAGGCCCAGCACCATGGCGTATTTCGGATCGATGAAGGAGCCGAAGGCGCCGGCGAAATGGATGCGGTCGACATGGTCGGTGTTCTGCTTTTCCATCAAAAGCTTGGTGCCGGCATAGAGTGCCGCCTTGGCGAGCTGGATGGCGCGTACGTCGGTCTGGGTGATGGTGATCTTCGGCTCGCCTTCCTTCAGCACATAGGAGAAGGTGCGGCCATTGGCGGTGACCCGCGACGAGCGCGCACTCAGCGATCCGTCGACGACGCCGTCCTCGGAAATGATGCCGGCAAGATACATTTCCGCCACCACCTCGATGATGCCGGAGCCGCAGATGCCGGTGACGCCGGTCGCCTGCACGCTTTCCAGGAAGCCCGGTTCGTCGGACCACAGTTCCGAGCCGATGACGCGGTATTTGGGCTCCAGCGTGTCGGGATCGATGCGCACGCGCTCGATGGCGCCGGGCGCGGCACGCTGGCCGCCGGAGATTTCGGCGCCCTCGAAAGCCGGACCGGTCGGAGAGGAGGCCGCCACGACCCGCGCACGGTTGCCGAGCACGATCTCGGCATTGGTGCCGACGTCGACGATCAGCATCATCTCGTCCTGGCGATGCGGGCCTTCCGACAGCGTCACCGCCGCCGCATCGGCGCCGACATGGCCGGCGATGCAGGGCAGCATATAGAGGCGTGCACCTTGGTTGAGCTTGAGGCCGATGTCGGAGGCCTTGATGCGCACCGCGCCCGAGACGGCGAGCGCGAAAGGGGCGCCGCCGAGTTCGGTCGGATCGATGCCGAGGAACAGATGGTGCATGATCGGATTGCCGACAAAGACGGAATCCAGAATGTCGTTGCGCTGGACGTTGCCCTCCGCGCAGACCTTGTCGACAAGGCTGGAGATCGCTTCGCGCACGGCCACCGTCATGCCTTCGCGTCCGTCCGGGTTCATCATCACATAGGAGACGCGGCTCATCAGATCCTCGCCGAAGCGGATCTGCGGGTTCGAGGTGCCGGACGAAGCGGCGACGCGGCCCGACAGCAGCGACACAAGATGCATCGCGATGGTGGTCGAGCCGATGTCGCAGGCCAGCCCGTAGGCCTCGTTCTTGAGGCCGGGCCACAAGGCAATGACGCGCGCGATGTCACTGTCGGCATCCTTGTGGATGGCGGCGGTCGCGGTCCAGTTGCCCTTGCGCAATATGCCTTGTACCTGAGGCAGCAGGTAGAAATCGAATTCGAGGTTTTTGAAGCCCCAATCCTTCATCAGGGCGATCTTCAGCCGGTCGAGGTCGCCGAGGGGCTTGTGCATGTCGGGTTCTTCGATCTCGACGTAGCACATGCGGATCGCCGTATCGCGAGCGATCACCCTGGTGTCGGCATCCTTGCGGATGGTCTGCGCGTTGATGACCGTGTCCTGCGGCACGTCGATGACGAGGTCGCCGAGGATCTGAGCCGAGCAGGAGAGGCGACGCCGCTCAGGCAGGCCGCGCACGCGCTCGTAGCGCTCTTCCTTGGGGCCCTTGGATGAGATGTGGTCGTTGGAGGAGACGATCTTGTGCTTGGCGAAATTGCCTTCCTGGACCTCGATCTGGCAGCGCCCGCACGTGGCGCGGCCGCCGCATACGCTCTCGACATAAACGCCGAGCTGGCGCGCGGCATCGAGCACCGGCGTGCCGACAGGAAACCGCCCGCGCTTGCCCGACGGCATGAACAGCACTAGTGGATCGGTAATGTTGGCAGGCGAGTTCATGCGTACACGTGTCTCGGAAGGGATTGTCGATACCGTTTAACGGATCGTTTCATTATTGGGCGGAGTGTCTGATGGTCCAGAGGCCAATCATGTCCGATCTCCTGCTGTCCAGCATATTTACCGCCTTTACCATGGTGCGGGTGCTGAAAGGGCCGTGGCTGCGCAATCCGCAATATCTGGCCACCGGAATTCTCGGAGCGATCGTCGCGGTGCTGCTGCTGCACGGACTGTGGCCCGCCTATGACGATGACTTCGTCATAGGCGGCGTGACAGGCATATTCGGCTCGTGGGCCGGAATGGCGTTGTTCGACGCCATATTGGGCGTCGCCTGACCGCAACGCAGACGCGTCCGACCGCATCGATGATGCGATCGGTCCAGCGTGGTTTGCAGTCCCGTTCACGATTGCGCGCTTACCCCCGACCCATGCGGGCTTCACGACCGCCGCGGCGGCGGCCACCGTTTGCAGCGCCATCACCTGGCGCATTGACCTGGGTCGGCGCCGCGACGGCATGGCCGCCTTCGGCCGGCTTGTAGTCCTTGTAGGTCCTGATCCAGTTGGTGCAGTTCTCGTCGGTGCCGTTGAGCACATTGGCGCCGCGCACGGCTTCCATTTCCTGCGGACGCACCGGGTTCATGATGGCGCTGGTCATGCCGGCGCCGATCACCATCGGGATGAAGGCGGCGTTGATGCCATGGCGATGCGGCAGGCCGAAGGAGATGTTGGACAGGCCGCAGGTGGTGTTGACCTTGAGCTCTTCGCGCAAGCGGCGCAGCAGCGCGAACACCTGGCGGCCGGCATCGCCCAGCGCACCGATCGGCATGACCAGCGGATCGACGACGACATCGTGCGCGGGAATGCCGAAATCGGCGCAGCGCTGGACGATCTTCTTGGCGACGGCGAAGCGCACATCCGGGTCCATCGAAATGCCGGTCTCGTCATTGGAGATGGCGACGACCGGGACGTTGTATTTCTTGATCAGTGGCAGGATGGCTTCGAGCTTCTCTTCCTCGCCGGTGACGGAATTGACCAGCGGACGGCCCTTGGCAACCTTGAGCGCCGCCTCGATCGCGGCGGTGACCGAGCTATCGATCGACAGCGGCAGGTCGACGAGACCCTGGACGATCTCGAGCGTCTGCACCAGCAGCGCCGGTTCGGTCGCGTTGGGGTCGACGGCGGTGACGCCGGCATTGACGTCGAGCATGGTGGCGCCACACGCGGCCTGTTCCAGCGCGTCCTTGATGACGGTCTCGAAATTGCCGGCGACCATCTCGGCGGCGAGCTTTTTGCGGCCGGTCGGGTTGATGCGCTCGCCAATCACGCAGAAAGGCTGGTCGAAGCCGATGATGATTTCTCGTGTCGCCGAGGCAACGATGGTCCGGGTCATGAAATCTCTCCGTCGTGATATAAAGAGTTCTTTATATCGTTATCTCTTGTCGATCAAGCGAATGGTGGTCTTCCGCGCGGATCAATGCGCGGTCTTGACCATATCCACCTGGGTTTCGGTAATCTCGTCGTGCAGGATGTGGTCGAGCCGGTCGGCAACCATCTGGTCGTCGCGACGGATTTCCCGCTTCCAGGGTTGGCGGCCCTTGAGCACGCCCGATTCATCGACGATCTCGGCGACATACTCCTCCTGGCGGTAGGCCATCACATGGACGCCCGAGATCCCAGGGATTTCCTTCACCTCGTTGATGATGTCGATGCAGAGCTGCTTGCCTTCCTTCTTCTGGTCCTGCGCGCCTTCCAGCCGCTTGATGACGGCATCCGGGATGTGGATGCCCGGCACGTTGGAGCGGATCCACTTGGCGGTCTTGGCCGAAGCGAGCGGGCCGACGCCGCACAGCACGAACACTTTTTCGGTGTGGCCGAGATCGCGCGCCTTCTGCATGAAGGTCCTGAACATCGGCACGTCGAAGCAATATTGCGTCTGCACGAACTGCGCGCCGGCGGCGATCTTCTTGCCGAGATGGATCGGGCGGAAGTCGAAGGGCGGCGCGAACGGGTTGACGGCGGCGCCGAGGAAGACCTGCGGGGGCGTCGTCAGCTTGCGGCCGGACAGGAACTTGCCGTTGTCGCGCATGATGCGGACGGTTTCGAGCAGCGACATGGAATCGAGGTCGAACACCGGCTTGGCGCCGGGCTGGTCGCCGGCCTGCACGCCGTCGCCGGTCAGGCACAGCATGTTGGCGACACCCATGGCAGCACCGCCCAGCACGTCGCCCTGGATGGCGATGCGGTTCTTGTCACGGCAGGCGATTTGCATGATCGGAGCATAGCCCATGCGGGTCAGCAGCGCGCAGATGCCGACCGAGGACATGTGGCAGTTGGCGCCGGAAGCATCGACGGCGTTGATGGCGTCGACCCAACCGTCGAAGATCTTGGCCCGGTTGTAGACGTCCTCGGGATCGGCGCTGTCGGGAGGATTGAGCTCGGTCGTCACGGCGAATTCACCGCGCCGCAGCACACGCTCCAGCCGGCCGCGGGAGGAGTGGCCGGGCAGGGGATCGAGCGGCAGGTGAATGCCCGCCGGGTTCTCGTCACGCTGACGGGCGGTCATGCGCCGGCTCCGGTCTTTGGCGCGGCGGCTGCTTCACGGGTGGCCGCCGCCTGCGCGGTGACCCGCAGCCAGGCGGAGGTTTCGCGCAGCGACTGGTCGACCGGCTTTTGCACAGCCAGGATCTTGTCGGAGTTGACCATGTTCTGCGAGCCTTCCCACGCCTTGACCCAGACGCAAGGCATATCGGGCTCGACCTCGCAATTGCCATTGGCACGCACGCCGCCGCAGGGGCCGTTGCGCAACTGCTTGGGGCAGTTCATCGGGCAGGACATGCCGGTCGACGACAGGATGCACTGGCCGCACATGCGGCAGTCGAACATGAAACCCTTGACGCGCTTCTCGACGAATTTGATCGGGGCCTCGACGCGGCCGTAGCCGATGCCTTTCCACAGAGGATGGAGGAGCAGAAACATGTCGGCGAAACGGGAATAGAACCATTCGAGCAGGCGCGAATGCCGGATCGACCATAGTCTCACCGCGAAGGAGCGCTGCACGCGCCGCTGCGGCGACACGTCGGCCGGCTTGTAGTCGGATTTCGGCGCCGCCTTCTTGACCAGGGTGGCCTGGGTCACCGTCGGCCCATCGTTCTTGACAGGAGTGGTCTCAGACATGTTCTTTGCCGCCCGCCTTGACCAGAGCGACCAATCTTTCACGGTCATATTTCGCATCGAGGTCTTGGAAAGCCTTTTCGACCTCGGCTTCGAGATCGTCGCCGACAGGAACCGGATCGGCCTTGCGCCATTCGGCCAGATAGTCGTCTGTGCCGCCGGCGCCGGTGCGCATGGCGCACATGTCGATGGCTTCGGTGAAGCGCAGCGGCAGCTCGCGCTTGGCATTCTGCCGACCCTTCTTGACGATGACCTGGGCAGGGATGTCGCGCCAGTAGACGACGATAAGATCGGCCATGAATTCTCGCTCCTCGATCCCAGAGCATTGCCGGATGCGCAATGGACCCGCTTGTTATGGGACGACGCGCGCGCATTCAAAAGCGACGCATTTCAATGTCGTAAAATGAAAGGCGTGTTTATTCGTTCGCGGGGCGCACCGGCGGCAGGCTCGGCATGCCGAAAGGCCGTCTGGCCCTGTGCGGCTCCTGGCTGACGAGACCCTACCAAATTCCGGTTCTGAGGCCGGTCCAGAGGTAGAACCAGATCGTCGGATGATACCACTGTTTCGAAGGCAGGCCGGGATCGAAAGTCGTTAGTTTTCCGGCCAGGGCATCGCCGACCGCCTCGATGCAGATATCGCGCGAGAACGCCGCTTGGCGCAGCGCGTGGCTTGAGATGGTGTCGCCTTTTTGCGGTCTGCCGCGTGCCTGCTTCAGCACGCCGCCGGTGTCGACGCCAGCGTCGACGAGGTGGATGGTCGTGCCGAAATTCTGCGCATCGCCTGATACCAGGGCCCAATAGCCGCCATTCATGCCGCGATATTTCGGCGTGATGCCCGCATGGTAGTTGAGCACCGGGCAGGGCATTTCGCGCAGCATCTCGGCCGAAATCAGTCGGCAACCGTTGAGCAGCACGACGCCTGGCTGGATCTTCTGGATCGCCTGCAGGCACTCAGGTCCATTGGCCGAGGGCACCCGGATGATCTCCTGGCCTGGGCGCGGCTCAACCTCCAGTCTCTCCTCGGCAATCAATCGCGCGCTATGGCCGGCCCGCAGCCGCTTGCCCAACCTGCTCAGCACCATGGTGCCAAGCTGGCCCATGGCCGAGACCCAGCCCTGGCGGCGAGCCCGAGCACGCAGCAATTGCTTTTTGGATTCAGGAGTTTCGAGGATGACGCTGACAGGACCAACGCGATCGGCGATGGCGTTGATCATGGCCCAGACATGCTGGCCGCCGCCGGTCACGACGACGATCGACGCGCTGGTTCGAACCGGTGAAGACATGGCCCGCTTTCCTGCCTTGCACGCGGCCGGCTGCCGCATGCTGGGCGGATTTGTGCCGGAATGGGGTTAAATCTTGATGACCACGTTCAGCGCTTGAACTCGATGATGTCGAGCTTCGATTCGTAGTAGGGCGCGGGAAGTTCGATGCGCCATTCGCTGGCACCGGTGCGGAATGCATAGCCGACCTGGTCGGTCTGCGGACCGCTGCCGTAAGGTTTTGCCCGATCGTTGTTGACGGAACCGGAGCCGAGATAGATGGCGCGCTTCTCGCCATCGTCGAAGAAGCGACCCTGGGTCCGTTGCGAGCCGCTGACCTTTGCAAGCCGCCAACCGGAACCATCGTCGGTCACTTTGCACTTGAACCAGCCATAGATGACGAGCGGGCTCAGACCGCCTGCCTTGATGGTGCGGCACTTCCAGTTGCCGGTCAGGTCCTTGTCGGAGAACGACACCAGCGGCTTGGCGAGCATGGCATCGAGTTGTTTGACGTCGGCCGGGTTGCCCGCTTTCGCCTCGGCGAGCGCCGCCTTGCGCGTTTCGCCATATTTGTCGAGGCGGACCTTGTCGGCAGGTGTGATCAGCTTCTGCACCTGGCCGTCGGCAAGAGCGGGCAGGGTCCAGCAGAGCAGGCCGATGGCGGCGAAAAGGTAACGAAGGATCATCTGGAACTCCCTGAGTCTCTAAAATGGCGGTCGAAAAAATGGCAGTTGGTGTCTGGAGGGGCGCCGTTGCCGGTCGATGGCTGGTTTTATCGGGTCGCTCGCGCCTGTCATCCGTGCTTAACAGCGTTGCCGTCAGAAATCATGGTGTGACGTATGCGAATCTTGCTGACGGGATCGTCGGGTTGGCTGGGCAGCGCGCTGGCGCCGCGCTTGCGCGCGCTTGGTCACGAGGTGACGGGTCTCGATCCTGTTCCTTCGGTGGAAACGCGGATGATCGGCTCAATCGCCGATCGCGATCTGGTCATGCGGGCGGTCGCGGACAACCGAATCGAAGCCATCATTCACAGCGGAGCGCTGCACAAGCCCAATATAGAGAGCCGCGCCAATACCGATTTCGTCGCCACCAACGTGCAAGGGACGCTGAACCTTCTCGACGCCGCGGTGGCGAGCGGGGTGCAGCGCTTCGTCTTCACCTCGACCACCTCGCTGATGATCTCGCAGACGATACGCGACGGCTTCAAGGGCGGTGCGCGAAAGGCCGCCTGGCTGACCGAGGCTATGTCGCCCGAGCCGCGCAACATCTATGGCGTGACCAAGCTTTCAGCCGAACATCTCTGCCGTCTCTATCATCTGCAGCATGGCCTGCCGGCAGTCGTGCTGCGCACGGCCCGCTTTTTCCCCGAATCCGACGACATGGCGCACGCGATCGAACAGTCCGACGCCAACACCAAGGCAAATGAATTGCTGTTCCGGCGGCTGACGGTGGAGGATGCGGCGGAAGCTCATGTCGCCGCGCTGGAGAAGGCGCCGCAACTTGGCTTCGACATTTTTATCGCCTGTGCGCCGACGCCGTTCCGGCCTGATGATTGCGCCGAACTGATCGCCGATGCGCCGTCGGTGGTCGCGCGCTATTTCCCGCACTTTCCGGCGCTGTACGCGCAAAAGGGCTGGACGATGTTTTCCTCCATCGACCGCGTCTATGACGCCTCGCGGTTGCGGGAGAGGCTCGGCTTTGTCTGTAAGACGAGCTTTGCCGATGTGCTGGCGGCGCTAAGGGCGGAGGAGGGCGCCTAGCGCATTGCGCTCAGGCGATCTTCGCCGCCTGCGCCATCTCCGTCGTCAGGTCGCCATAGCCGGTCGCGCGCCGCTCATAGGCAAGGCCGAGCAGGGCGGCGGCCTTTTCCGCGACCTTGTCGAGTTCGGGATCATCGGTCTGGGCCAGATAGACCAGCTTTTCGTAATTGCCGAAATAGTCCTTGATCAGCTCCGGGTGCTTGTCGAGGCCGAGCGGCTTCATGAAGAAGGCATCGAACTGACGGCACAGGAAGTCCGTCATATAGAAGGACATCATGTCGTCGTCGGCGATCTTCGCGTAGGCTTCCATGCCTTGATAGAAGGCGAAGCAGTGCGGGCCGGCCATGCGCTCGACGCCATGCTTCTCGATGACGCGGTCAAGCAGGCCACCGGTGCCGCAATCGGCATAGCCGACGAAGATGTGCTCGTACCCCTCCGTCTTGGCCTTCTCGATCGCCTTGTCCATGGCGGGTGCGATGCGGTCGGGATAAAAATGAAACTCCGCCGGCAGGCAGGTCAGTTGCAGGTGATCCAGCCCGAGCTGTTCCTTGACGGCCAATACCTCACGCGCAATCATCCCACAGGCGATGACAAGCAACCTGTCTGTTTGATTCGGTTTCGTTTTTTGCGTCTTGACCAAGTCGATCAGGCTTTCGCTGCGGGGCTAATTTATCTGTCGAGGGAAACACCGTCCATGAAACTTCTACGCATCGCGCCGATAGCCATTCTCGCCTGCGCACTTGCACTCACCGCCTGCGCCAACACCGTTCGGGGTGTCGGCAAGGATGTCAAATCGACGGCAAGGGCGGTCAAGGAGACTGTCGCCAACTGATCGGCAGCCTCTGCCATCATCCGRGAACAAAAAAGCCGCGCTGCAAGGCGCGGCTTTTCTTGTCGGTCATCCTGATGCCTTGGGTCAGGCCGAAGCGCGGACATTGTGCTTGCGCTTCATGAAGTCCTTGGCGGTCTCGACGGCCACCGCGGCATCGCGGCAATAGGCGTCGGCGCCGACGGCCTTGCCGAATTCCTCGTTGAGCGGCGCGCCGCCGACCAGCACGACATAGTCGTCGCGAATGCCCTTTTCCTTCATCGTGTCGATGACGACCTTCATGTAGGGCATGGTGGTGGTCAAAAGCGCCGACATGCCAATGATGTCGGGCTGATGCTGCTCGATCGCATCGAGATATTTCTCGACTGCATTGTTGATGCCGAGGTCGATGACGTCGAAGCCCGCGCCTTCCATCATCATGCCGACGAGGTTCTTGCCGATATCGTGGATGTCGCCCTTGACGGTGCCGATCACCATCTTGCCCTGCTTCGGCGCGCCGGTGGCGGCGAGCAGCGGGCGCAGGATGAACATGCCGGCCTTCATGGCATTGGCGGACAGCAGCACTTCGGGCACGAACAGGATGCCGTCGCGAAAATCCTCGCCGACGATGCGCATGCCTTCGACGAGTGCCTCGGTGAGCACCTTGTAGGGCGCCCAGCCGCGCTCCAGCAGGATGCGCGTGCCTTCCTCGATCTCTTCCTTCAACCCGTCATAAAGGTCGTCGTGCATCTGCTGCACCAACTCGTCGTCGGAAAGTTCAGACAGGATGATTTCGTCGTCGGACATTTTTATCCAGCTCCTCACGGCATCGCGACTGCGTCGCAAGGCACAAAATATTAGCGTTCATACCTAACCCGCAACGGGCGGGTATCCATAGCTGATTTGCGACTTCCCGCAAAAGGAAAGCGACTGGAAAATCTATTGGTTTTCTTGTCGATTTTGCGACAGGCGTTGGCGCGGACGGGCCGTTTCGAATAGGGTGCATGGCTACGATCCGGCGAAAGCCGCGCAATGCGGCCACAACGGCTACGGACCAGCCATCGTCAGGCCAGGCCATATTCAGGGAAGAGCGATCATGAGCGAACACGCGGCAGTCGACCAGGAAGCGTCAAACGCGCGGCGTGGGCGAGGCGCGAGCGGCGGAGCGGCGGCAAGGCGCGCCGCGCGTTCGGGCGGCGGACCCGGCACCCAACTCACCTACATCAAGCGCAAGATCAACATCTATGAGGTGCTCGACGAGGAAGGCCTGGCGCTAATCGAGAAGAACACCGATACGGTCCTCGAAGAGATCGGCATCATCTTCCGCGACGACGCCGAAGCGTTGCAGCTGTGGAAGGAGGCCGGCGCCGACGTCAAGGGCGAGCGCGTGCATTTCCCGAAGGGGCTTTGCCGTTCGTTGCTGAAGACCGCGCCGTCCATCTATACCCAACATGCCCGCAATTCCGAGCGCTCGGTGCAGATCGGCGGCAATGCTACCGTCTTTGCGCCAGTTTATGGTCCGCCCTTCGTGCGCGACCTTGACGGGGTGAGGCGCTACGCGACGATCGAGGATTTCCAGAATTTCGTGAAGCTCGCCTATATGGCGCCGTCGATCCATCATTCGGGCGGCACGGTGTGCGAGCCGGTCGACGTGCCGGTCAACAAGCGCCACCTCGACATGATCTATTCGCACATAAAATACTCGGACAAGCCGTTCATGGGCTCGGTGACCGCGCCGGAACGCGCCGAGGACACCGTCGCCATGGCCAAGCTCGTCTTCGGCGACGATTTCGTCGAGAACAACACGGTGCTGACCAGCCTGATCAACGCCAACTCGCCGATGGTGTTCGACGAAACCATGCTGGGCGCGCTGAAGGTCTATTCGCGCCACAACCAGGCCTGCATCGTCACGCCGTTCATCCTTGCCGGCGCGATGAGCCCGGTGACGGTCGCCGGCACGTTGACGCAGGTTCTGGCCGAAGTGCTGGCCGGGGCATCGTTCACGCAGCTCATCCGGCCGGGCGCGCCCGTTCTGTTCGGCACTTTCGCCTCGTCGATCTCGATGCAGTCGGGAGCGCCGACCTTCGGTACGCCGGAGCCGTCTCTGGTGTCCTATGGCGCCGCCCAATTGGCGCGTCGCCTCGGCCTGCCGTTCCGCACCGGCGGTTCGCTCTGCGCGTCCAAGGTTCCGGATGCGCAGGCGGCCTATGAGAGTGCCAACACGCTGAACTCGACGATCCTAGCCGGCACCAACTTCGTCCTCCACTCGGCCGGCTGGCTCGAGGGCGGGCTGGCGTCCTGCTATGAAAAATTCATGATGGACATCGACCAGCTCGGCATGCAGCAGAAATTCTCCGAAGGTGTCGACCTGTCGGAGAACGGGCAGGCGATGGACGCCATCCGCCAGGTCGGCCCCGGCAGCCACTATCTCGGCTGCGACCACACCCAGGCCAATTTCCAGACGGCGTTCTACCGCTCCAGCATCGCCGACAACAATTCCTACGAACAGTGGCTGGCCGAAGGCGAGAAGACCGCCCCGCAACGCGCCAATGAGCTCGCCCGCCGCTGGCTGGAAAGCTATGAGGCGCCGTATCTCGATCCGAGCATCGACGAAGCCCTGAAGGAGTTCATCGCCAAGAAGAAGGGGTCGATGCCCGACGCCTTCACTTGAAAGGAGCCCGAGTCAGGCGGGGCTAAAGTCGCCAACATCATCCACAAGGAAGTCTGGCGGAGCGCCTTCTCCGACCCGGACAAGAAGGGATGATTCCGTGCGCGGCATGATCGAAGAGATCTCGGCCGCGCTCGTCGTCAACGGCCTCATCCTGCGTGGCGGTTTCGTTTTCCCCGTTGATGAGGATGCCCCCCACATCGCCTCGGGGGCTTTGGCGAAATCCGTGCTGCTGGTCGGGCAGGCAGGTGCGGCACCCTGGCCGCATTTCCTGCGCTGGCGGGAGCAGCAGCCGTCGACAATCGCCAATCCGCTCGACAGCTGGTCGCGGCAGGTCATCGGCGACGTAGCGGAGGCATTTGGCGCGCGCGCGGTTTCTCCATCCGACAAGCCCTATCTGCCGTTCCAGCAATGGGCTGTTCGAGCTGAGGGGCTAAAACCGTCGCCGCTCGGCATCCTGATGCATCCGCAATACGGCCTTTGGCATGCCTATCGCGGCGCTTTGCTGTTCGAGGACGAGATCGCGCTTCCGGGGCCGGGCGAGCCAGCGCATCTCTGCGATGCGTGTGTCGAGAAACCTTGCCTGAAATCCTGTCCGGTCGATGCCTATTCCACGAAAGGCTTCGCCTATCAGGCCTGCCTAGCGCATGTGCGGGGCGGCAATGGCGAACCGTGCCGGAGCGGCGGCTGCCTCGACCGCAATGCCTGTCCCTATGGCACGGAATATCGCTATCCGCCTGATATTCAGGCCTTCCACATGGCGGCATTCGCCGGGCTGTGATCGTCACGCGATCCTGCACGAAATGTTGACGGGTACTTTCAAGGAATGCCTTGCCGTGGCGGGCCGCGTGGATATGTATCGCGCATCCGACAGAAGGAGCACGCAATGGCAAAGCAGGACCTCAGGATCAAGACCCGTGACGGCGTGGCCAAGGCGGGCCTGTTCCGCTCAGCCAAGACGTCTCCTGCCAGGTCCGGCGTCATTCTCTACCAGGACGCCTTCGGTCCGCGTCCGGCGCTCGACGGCATGGCCGAACGGCTGGCGGGCGAGGGCTATACGGTGCTGGTGCCGGACCTGTTCCATCGCAACGCGCCCTACGGTCCGTTCGACGCCAAGACCGCCTTCACCGAGGAAAGCACCAAGGCCGCGCTGATGGCGCTGGTCACCGGCACGACACAGCAGATGACCATCAGTGACGGCGAGGCCTTTCTCGATACGCTCGCCGGCGAAGGCGCTACGGGTCCGATCGGCACGGTGGGTTATTGCATGGGCGGCGCGCGGGCGCTCAACGCCGCCGCGGCCTACCCGGACAGGATCCGGGCCGCCGCCAGTTTCCATGGCGGCAATCTTGCCAGCGATGCCGCCGACAGCCCGCACCGCAAGGCAGCCGCCATCAAGGCGCGTGTCTATGTCGGCATGGCGGGCGTCGACAGGAGTTTCCCGCCGGAGCAGTCGACACGGCTGGAGGAGGCGCTTCGCAATGCCGAAGTCGACCATGTGATCGAGAACTATGTCGGCATGGCGCATGGCTGGTGCGTGGCGGACCACAGCGTCTACAACCAGGCCGGCGCCGAGCGGCATTGGCAAAGGCTGATCACGCTGTTTGCGGAGACGCTGGGATAGGGGTTCTGCCTGCTGGGACAAGCGCCAATTTCGGGCACTCCGGCACGAACCTTCGAGCGTTGGCCCCCATCCGCCCTCCGGGCACCTTCTCCCCGTGAGCGGGGAGAAGGAAGAGGCCGTTTGCCAAAAAATCTTTCCATCATCCCAAGGATTAGCCATTAGCCTTCGTCCAACAGGCAAATGATGGCGATGATGCTGGATGAGAGCGAAGCCTCCGACGCCGAACTGATCGGGCGGGCGAAGGGCGGAGACAGGGGGGCCTTCGGCATATTGCTGGAGCGCCACTACGACTTCGTCTATCGCGCCGCCTATCGCTGGTGCGGCAAGAAGGCGGATGCCGAAGACATCGCCCAGGAAGTCTGCGTCCGGCTCGGCAAGGCGATCCGCGACTATCGCGGCGGCAGCGCCTTCACGACATGGCTCTATTCCGTGACGATGAACGCGGCACGCGACATGATGCGCAAGACAGCGCGCGAGACCGTGAAGACCGAGGCCTATGGCGTCCATGCCCTGATTTCGGGCGAGGCGGCGGCCGAGAGTGAGGATCCGGCCGAGGCGCTGTGGATCGCCGTGCGGCAGCTTCCGGACAAGCAGCGCGACGCCGTGCTGCTGGTCTATGGCGAAGGCTTGAGCCACGCGGCCGCCGCCGAGGCGATGGCGATCTCGGAGACGACGGTTTCCTGGCACATCCATGAAGCGAAGAAACGGCTGAAGACGCTGATGCGCTCGGCCGGGGAAGTGTGACCATGGTCGACGATAACGAACTCAGCAAACTGCGCGACGCGGCAGTGCCGGCACCGGGCGAGAGCGCAAAGGCGCGCGCCTTCGAAGCTGCCTTGCGCGCCTATGATCAGGAAAATATTTCGGCAGTCACCCAAGGATCGGTCGGCGGTCTTCGTCTCACGGAGCGAGCACAAAAGCTCTGGAGCGAGATCATGCAAAAGAAACTCATTGCCACGCCGGCCCTTGCCGGGCTCGTCGCCCTGCCGATCGCCGGATACGCCACTTTCCATCTGCTAAGGGAACAGCCTGCCAAATTCGGCGGCGACGAAAAGATCACCGAAACGCTGGCGGACAAGCCGGCGACGCTGAAGCCGCTGGCCAAGCAGGCGCCGGGAGATCTGACGGTCAACGAGCCCACCGTGGCCAACCCTCAGGAAAAGGACAAGAAGGCCGATGCGGATGTCGAGAGCCGCGACGCCACGGAAGTTCTGGTCGCGCCGACCGCGCCGCCGAAGGCCGAATCGACCGTTGCCGGGATTGCGCAGCAGAATGCCGCTGGCGGCAAAGGGGTGGTGATGAGACTTGCGCCTCCACCTCCGTCCGGGGAGTTCGCTCTGGATGGTACGACCAGCGCGCCCAGGAGTTCGAGGGTTGCGCCCATGGCCGAGTCCAAACTGATGGCGCCGCAGCCGACCCCGGCACCGGCGGATCAGGTCGCGCCGCAGGAGGAAAACCGCAACCGCGTCCAGGATTTCAAGACCAATCCGGTGCATGCGGCGCTCGAAGATCCGGTCTCGACCTTCTCGATCGATGTCGACACCGCCTCCTATTCTTTCGTGCGCCGTTCGCTGAAGGAAGGCTCCGTGCCGCAGGCCGACACGGTCCGTATCGAGGAGATGATCAACTACTTCCCCTATGACTGGAAGGGGCCGGAGTCGGCGTCGACGCCGTTCAACTCGACTGTCAGCGTCATGCCGACGCCGTGGAACGGGCACACCAAGCTGATGCATGTCGCCATCAAGGGCTTCGACATCAAGCCGACCGAGCAGCCGAAGGCCAATCTGGTCTTCCTGATCGACGTTTCGGGCTCAATGGACGAGCCGGACAAGCTGCCGCTGCTCAAGTCCGCATTCCGGCTGCTGGTCAGCAAGCTGAAGGCCGACGACACCATCTCGATCGTCACTTATGCCGGCGAAGCGGGCACTGTCCTGGAGCCGACCAAGGCCTCCGAAAAGGACAAGATTCTCAATGCTATCGACAATCTGACGCCGGGTGGCAGCACGGCCGGCGAGGCGGGCATCAAGGAAGCCTATAGGCTGGCGCAAAAATCCTTCGTCAAGGACGGCGTCAACCGGGTGATGCTGGCCACCGATGGCGACTTCAATGTTGGACAGAGCGACGACGATGATCTCAAGCGCCTTATCGAACAGGAGCGCAAGAGCGGTGTCTTCCTGTCGGTGTTCGGCTTCGGCCACGACAATCTGAACGACCAGATGATGCAGACCATCGCCCAGAACGGCAACGGCACCGCCGCCTATATCGACACGCTGGCCGAGGCGGAGAAGGTGCTGGTCGAAGATGCCTCCTCGACGTTGTTCCCGATCGCCAAGGACGTGAAGATCCAGGTCGAGTTCAATCCGAACAAGGTCTCGGAATACCGCCTGATCGGCTACGAGACCCGGGCGCTCAACCGCGAGGACTTCAACAATGACCGCGTCGACGCCGGCGATATCGGCTCGGGCCATTCGGTCACCGCGATCTACGAGATCACGCCAAAGGGCAGCGGTGGCGAGCAGATCGACCCGCTGCGCTATGGCCAGGCCACGGTCAACAATGGCGGCGTCGCCAATGCGGACGAATATGCCTTCGTCAAGATCCGCTACAAGCTGCCGAACGAGGACGTCTCGAAGCTGATCACCACGCCGGTGACCTCGGCCAACGAGGTGACGTCCTTCGACCAGGCCAGCACCGACCAGCGTTTCTCCGTCGCGGTTGCCGCCTTCGGCCAGAAGCTGCGCGACGAGGATGCGACCGCGAAGTTCGGCTACGACAAGATCATGGAGATTGCCACCGCCGCCCGAGGAGCCGACCCGTTTGGGTACAGGTCCGAGTTCCTTTCGCTTGTGCGCCTTGCCTCGGCGCTGGGCGGTAACCGGTAGTGGCAATACGGCCGGTTCCTTTCAGACGGGGGATCGTTCTGACACGGGAGCCGGCCTACGGGCGGGTGAGGCAGGCCGGCGAGGGGTTCATTCCCTTGCCGGCCTTTTTTCGGATCTATTGATGTTCAGGTGAGAGCGGCCTGACCTGAATCTCAACAGATCCCAGGGCGCGGCCTTAACCCCGCATGATCGTTAAATTGCGCGGCATTTCCGGTACCGGATCGCAACTCCCTCTTGCTACATCGGTCATGTCTAAAGGCTTGAGGGAGCCGGAATTGCAGATCACGACTATCGCCAACTCGCCATCGCCGGCACGCGACACCTCGGCGGTTTCACCAGCCCCGTCCTCAGAAACCAGACGCATCGGCGACGACGTCGCCCAGGCGCGCAAAACCGCCATGTCGGCGCTGACCAACGACCGCTTCCGCGCCATGCTGGAACAGATAACCGACCCGGCTTCATCAGGCGCGCTGATGACGATGCGCGGCGACAATGTCGTCGATTTCAAGTCGGCGCAGGCGAGCTACGCCGACAACAGCGAATAATCAAAGAGGTTCAGGCGCGGCCCCGGCGCCGTTCGCGGCGGGCTTCGCTTGTCTCGGCGGTGTTTTCCGTCGCCACCTTGTTGCGCATCGGACCGATGCGCTCGACGATCGTCTCAATCGTCGGACGGCTGGCTTTGGTGTGGGCATCGAGCGCCTTGCGCATGGCGGCGAGGTGTTGGAACGAAGTGCCGCAGCAACCGCCGACAATCTTGGCGCCGGCATCTACGGCGAGGCGAACATAATCAGCCATCAGCTCCGGCGTGCCGGAGTAATGGATCTCGGTGCCGCGGAATTCCGGAATGCCGCAATTGCCCTTGACGATCACCGTCGCCCGCGGTTTCGCCTCGGTCATGTCGAGCAGCGAGGCCAGGATGTCCGAGGCGCCGACGCCGCAATTGGCGCCAACGCCGAGCGGTGCTTCCGACAGTCCATCAACGACACCATGAATGTCTTTCGGCAACAGGCCCATCATGGTGCGGCCGGCGGTGTCGAAGGAGCCGGTATAGGTGTAGGGCAGGCCGACGCGGATGGCGGCTTGCGCCGCGGCGCGGATCTCGTCGGGCGCCGACATGGTCTCGATCCAGGCGACTTCGGCGCCGCCTGCCTTGAGACCCTCGATCTGCTCGGCGAAGGCGTCGACCGCCTCGTCATAGGTCATGGCGCCAAGCGGCACCAGCAATTCGCCGGTCGGGCCGACGGAGCCGGCAACGATCACCTTGCGGCCGGCCTTGTCGGCGACGGCACGGGCAATCTCGGCGGCACGCTTGTTCAGCGCATGCACGCGGTCCTGCGCGTGGTGAAGCTTGAGCCGGTGGCGGGTGCCGCCGAAGGAGTTGGTCAGGATGATGTCGGCGCCGGCATCGACGAAATTCTGATGCAGGCTGGTGATGGTGTCGGGTGCTGTCTCGTTCAACAATTCCGGCGCCTCGCCGGCCTCCAGACCCATCGCGAACAGATTGGTGCCGGTGGCGCCATCGGCCAGCAGCACGCCCTTTTCGGCGAGCAGGGCATCGATCGGATTGGTGGTGGTCATTGGATTGGCTTTCGTGTTTCAAATTCAAATAAGGATATAAAG
>NZ_PNOT02000261.1 GCF_002879535.1 Mesorhizobium intechi | reverse complement strand
TCCGGCAAGATCGCCAAGGACCTGTTCGAGGTCGTCTGGAACGAAGGGGGCGATCCGCGTGCGCTGGTCGAAAGCCGTGGCATGAAACAGGTCACGGACACCGGCGCCATCGAGAAGGCGGTTGACGAGGTGATCGCAGCCAATCCCGACAAGGTCGAACAGGCGCGCGCCAAGCCGACCATGGCCGGCTGGTTCGTCGGCCAGGTGATGAAAGCGACGGGCGGCAAGGCCAATCCGCAGGCGGTCAACGACCTCGTCAAGGCCAAGCTCGGCATCGAGTAAGGCCATGTTCGTCCGCACCGCCGGCGAACGCGATCTCGCTGCCATCCGCGCGCTCCTGGTTGAAACCTGGCACTCCACCTACGGCGCGATCTATGGCGCCGGGCGGGCTACCGAAATCGCCGGCGAACGGCATTCGATTGCGTCTCTGAAAACGGGACTGACCAAGCCGAACAGCGAGTTCCTGGTCGCCGATGACGGCAAGCGCATTGGCGGCGTGGCTTTTGCCGAAAGCCTCGATGGCGGGGACCTGGTTATCCTGAAACAGCTCTATGTGCTTCCGACCCTGCAGGGCAAGGGCATTGGCGGCATGTTGCTCGATGAGATCATCGCGAGTTTTCCGGAAGCCCGCGCCATCCGTCTGGAAGTGGAGGCACGGAACATCCGCGCCATCGCCTTCTACCAAGCGAACGGCTTCGTGCGATCCGGCGGTGCCGGCGAGCACGCGGGTGCCTCTGGCGAGCAGACACTGGTCTACCACCGGCCTCTTGCCGGCTGATTCCGTCGAAGTGAACCTCTCTTGATCACCTTCCCGCGAGCGGCGTTGCATGCGCCCGTTTTCGTTTGACGGCCGGAGGGCATCGCACCAAAGCTGCTGGCGCTGACCGCGCGGAAGCCGGAATGGACCGGCACGCTGGTTAGCGCTGGGGGAAACCATGCCAAGCTTGCCCGAACTGATGCCGACGCAGGTGTCGGACGAAACTTTTGGTGGCGTCACCTACCACATAGCCGGCGAACTGGTGCCCGTGCTTTCGGTCGATGTGACGCGGATGCCTGTCTATTTCGAGCACCACATCCTGTTGTGGAAAAACTCGACCATCACCATCGGCCTGAAATCGCTGAAGGGCGCGCTGAAGCGCATGATGGCCGGCATGCAGATCTTCGTCACCGAGGCGTCGGGAGCGGGCATCATTGCTTTCAGCCGTGATGGACCTGGTCACATCGTCCCGATCCATCTCAGGCGTGGAGAGGAGATCCAGGTGCGTGAACACCAGTTTCTCGCCGCCACCGGCAATGTCGAGTATACGTTCGAGCGTGTACGCGGCCTGGCGACGATGCTGTTTGGCCAGAGCGGCTTCTTCATCGACCGCTTTCGCGGCGACACCGGCGACGGCATCGTGTGGCTGCACGGCTACGGCAATGTCTTCGAAAAGACGCTTGCCGCCGGCGAGACCATCGACATCGAGCCGGGCGGCTGGCTATTCAAGGATGCTTCCGTCAGGATGGAAACCAAGATCGATCGCCTGTCGAGCGGCTTCTTCGGCGCCAATGTGAATTTCATCGTCAACCGCTTCACCGGTCCGGGCCGCGTCGGCATCCAGTCGATGTATCTGCATATGCCGACAGAGGAGTAAGCGCGTGCCGGAAATCTCGGACGGGTGGCGCGACAGGACACGTAGCATGGCGTAGCGCGACCCGTTCAGGCGATCGGCACGTCCACATTGTCGATCAGCCTGGTCTTGCCCAGCCAGGCGGCGGCAAGAAGGCGCCCCGCGCGGCCGCGGCGCCAGGGCGCCAGCGTCAGGCTTTCGCGGGCCTCGACATAATCGACCTTCCGGAAACCGGCGGCGATGAGAGCGCGGCTGGCTTCGCCGGTTGTGTCATCACCGTGCGCTCCGGCCGCGATTGCGGCAGCCGTCTTGTGCAGGATGACGTTGAGCTGGCGGGCGACAGCGAGTTCAGCCTCGTCGAGATAGGCGTTGCGTGACGACATGGCCAGGCCATGCGCGTCGCGCATGGTCGGGGCGCCGATGATCTCGACAGGCAGGTCAAGGTCGCGACAGAGCTGCCTGACGACGCAAAGCTGCTGGTAGTCCTTCTCGCCAAAGACCGCACAGTCAGGCGTCGCCTGCAGAAAAAGCTTGGCCACCACGGTGGCAACGCCCTCGAAAAAGGTGGGGCGGAAGTCCGATTCGAGCCCGGCCGACGGGCCGCCGACCAAGATCCTGGTGGCGAAGCCGGCAGGATACATCGCGCCGACCGTCGGCGTGAAGGCAAGATCGGCCTTGACCGTCGCCAGCAGGTCGAGGTCGCGGGTCAGCTGGCGCGGGTACTTGTCGAGATCCTCGCTCGGAGCGAACTGCGTCGGGTTGACGAAGATCGACACCACGCAGCGCTCGGCTCTTTTCCTGGCGATCCTGATCAGCGAGAGATGACCCTCATGCAACGCGCCCATGGTTGGCACCATGGCGACGCGCAAGCCGTCGCGCCGCCAGCCATTGACCTGCGCGCGAAGTGCCGCGACGCTGTCGACGACGTCAGGCCGCCTCATGCCTCATCCCCGACATCCTTGCTCGAAGAAGCTTTTGAGTTTGAAAAGACGTGAGCAGCAGCGGGGAAAGTCCGGTCTCGCACATCGGCTGCGTAGCGCTCGGCCGCGTTCGCGATCACGCGGCGCAGGTCCGCATATTCCTTGACGAATTTCGGCACGCGGTCGACCGTCAGCCCGACCATGTCGTCGATGACAAGGATCTGGCCATCGCAGTCACCGCTGGCACCGATGCCGATGGTTGGTATTGCAATGCTGCGTGTGATGTCGGCCGCAACCGCCTCGACGGTGCCTTCGATGACCACGCAGAACGCGCCGGCTTCTTCGACGGCGCGCGCGTCGGCCATCAGCGCCGCGACGGTCTCGTCCGTGCGGCCCTTGATCCTGTAGCCGCCGTCCCTTTCCACCGATTGCGGCAGCAGGCCGATATGACCCATGACCGGAATGCCGGCGGCCACGATTGCCGCTATTTGCCCGGCCATGTCGACGCCGCCTTCAAGCTTCACCCCCTGGCAGCCCGTTTCGTCAACGATGCGCAGCGCCGAGGCCACGGCCTGCTCCGCCGATTCTTCGTAGCTGCCGGCTGGCATGTCGACGACCACGCAGGCCCTGGCCGAGCCGCGCATCACGGCTTGCCCATGCGCGATCATCATCTCCAGCGAGGCGCCGAGCGTCGTCTCGTGGCCATGCAGGACCATGGCGACGCTGTCGCCGACCAGAAGCAGGTCGACATGCGGGTCGAGCAGGCGGGCGACGGGATAGGTGTAGGCGGTCAGGCAGACCAACGGGATGCCGCCCTTGCGGCGGCGAATCAGCTCGGCGCCGATGCGAATGTCGGTGGTCGGCGGTTTCGTGGCCAATCGTCACCTCCTTCGGCCCATGGCCGGATTGGATATTCGCACGGGCGCGCTGAGCTTTAGAAAGAGCCGAAAGGCTTGGCAAGCGTGCATCCTGCCGCCACCGCGGATCATAGGCTTGTGTCGGCACCCGGGCGCGCCATTTGCGCGCTCCCCGTGGCAAAACCCTTGCCTTCCCGCGGGCCTGACGCCATAAGCAGGAAACAGGCGCCGCCAGCGCAAAGGGCTCTGAGATGAAGACTTTCCTGACGCAGTTTTTCACTTGGTGGAACAGCCAGACGTTGGGAACACGCCTGCACACCTGGCGGTACGGCAAGAGGGTCGGCCAGGACGAGGTCGGCAACGTCTATTACGAAGGTGGCATCGATTCGGAAGGCCGTACGCGCCGCTGGGTCATCTACCGCAACTATTCGGAAGCTTCGGCCATACCGCCCGGCTGGCATGGTTGGATCCACCACCGCGTCGATCTCGCTCCGGCCAGCGAGGACTACAAGCCGCGCGATTGGCAGAAGCCGCACCAGCCCAATCTGACCGGCACGCCAGCGGCCTACCGCCCGAAGGGCTCGGTGCTGACCAATCAGCATCGCCCGCAGGTTACGGGTGACTACGACGCCTGGACACCCGGTTCGTAACGGGCCGGCTTGCGACGAGGCAAAGTGCGGGCCGGTCCGTTATCGCCACAATTGGTGTTTAGCTGCTTGCTGATCAGAAAACGGCGACTAGCCTTGGCGATCGACGGAATCACCCGGGCGCGAACCACCGGTACCTATATGAACTTTTTCAATCTGATATCGACGGGCGGTCTGACGCTAGCCGCGGGCCTCGCCGTCAGCACCGCGGCCTTTGCGGCGTCGCCTACACCGGCGGCCCCTGCCGCTCCGGCACCGGCCGCGCCCGCGGGATCGGATCGCATCACCAACCCGGTTGCCGAGTTCGCCGGCATCGACAAGATCACCGGCCGCATCATCACCTTCGACGTCTATATCGACGAGACCGTGCAGTTCGGTGCTTTGCAGGTGACGCCGCGCGTCTGCTATTCCCGGCCACAGAACCAGGAGCCGAAGACCGATTCCTTCGTCGAGGTCGACGAGATCACGCTCGACCGCAAGATCCGCCGCATCTTCACCGGCTGGATGTTCGCCGAAAGCCCGGGTCTCAACGCCGTCGAGCATGCCGTCTATGACGTCTGGCTGAAGGAATGCAAACAGAAGTCTGATGTGCCGGCGCCAGATGCCGCCAAGGCTGACGCGACCAAGGCTGACGCTTCGAAGCCGGCCGCGACCAAACCAGCCGCCGCCAAGCCGGCGGCCAGCCCGGACGCGGAACAGTCCGATCCCACGCAACCGGATACGTCAAACGCCAACTGATCCCTGGGAACCGTCGTGGCCACCATGCGTTGGATCACGGACGACCGCGCATCGGCGCGCCCGGAGGATATTTCGATGTCGGACACCAAGCGAATCACGGCCAGCAAGAAAGAACTGCTGGAGCTCGAAAAAGGGTTCTGGACCGGCGATGCCGCCTACTACGCGGCCAATGCCGACACGGAATGCCTGGTGGCTTTTCCGCAAATGGCAAAGGCGATGGACAATGCCGACCTGGCCAAGACCGCAACCAAGCCCAGTCGCTGGCGCGATCTCGATATCGAGCTCAAGGGAATAATCGAGCCCGGCAGCGACGTCATCATGCTGACTTACGAGGCGCATGCGACACGCGAGAACGGCGAACCCTACGCCGCGCTGGTCAGCACCGGCTATGTCCATCGTGTCAACGGCTGGAAGATGATGTTCCACTCGCAGACGCCAATCGAGAAAGCTGCCGCGAAGTAGGCCCAATCGCTACGGAAAAAAGACTGCTTCACCTTTCAGCGCGTCAGCCAGCATCTTCTCATACTTGCCGCGTGGCACGTCGACAGCGCCAAAGCGCTTGAGATGCTCGGTGGTGAATTGCGTATCGAGCAGCGCGAAGCCGCGTGCCCTCAAGCGTTCGACGAGATGCACCAGGCAGATTTTCGACGCATCCGTCTCCTTGGAAAACATGCTTTCGCCGAAGAACACCCGTCCGAGCGACACGCCATAGAGGCCGCCGACCAGCTTGTCCTCATGCCAGGCCTCGACCGAATGGCAGTGGCCCATGCGATGCAACTGCACATAGGCCTCGCGGATCGGCGCGTTGATCCAGGTCGAGCGCCTTTCCTCCCGCTTTTCCGCGCAGCCGTCGATCGTCGCCTCGAAATCGAAATCGAAGCGGATGTCGAACGGGTTCTTGCGGATCGTCTTCCTCAGGCTTTTGGGCGTGTGGAACCCGTCGAGCGGGATGATGCCGCGCGTCTCCGGCCGCACCCAGAACACCTCTGGGTCGCTGGCGCTTTCGGCCATCGGGAAGACGCCCGAAGCGTAGGCCTTGAGAAGAAGGTCGGTGGGGATGCGATAGCCGGGCGCGTAAGGACGGGTCATCGCGTCCCCGGATTACTCTTCCTTGGCCAGGTATTTTTCCAGCCAGTGGATGTCATAGTCGCCATTGGCGATGTCGGCATTGCCGACCAGATCGCGAAACAGCGGCAATGTCGTCTTGATGCCATCGACGACGAATTCATCCAGCGCCCGGCGCAGCCGCATCATGCATTCGACGCGGTTGCGCCCGTGGACGATCAGCTTGCCGATCAGGCTGTCGTAATAGGGCGGGATCTTGTAGCCGGAATAGACGCCGGAATCGACGCGGATGCCGAGGCCGCCTGGCGTATGGAAATGCGTGATGGTGCCGGGCGAGGGGGTGAAGGTGCGCGGATCCTCGGCATTGATGCGGCATTCGATGGCGTGGCCATTGAACTTGATGTCTTCCTGCCTGACGGAAAGCCCGCCGCCGGAGGCGACGCGGATCTGCTCGTGCACGAGATCGATGCCGGTGATTGCTTCCGTCACCGGATGCTCGACCTGCAGGCGTGTGTTCATCTCGATGAAATAGAACTCGCCATTCTCGTAGAGGAACTCGATCGTGCCGGCGCCGGAATAGCCGAGGTCGGCAATGGCCTTGGCGCAGATGCCGCCGATGCGGGACCGTTCCTCGGCGTTGAGCGCCGGCGAATTGGCCTCTTCCCAGACTTTCTGGTGGCGCCGTTGCAGCGAACAGTCGCGCTCGCCGAAATGCACGCCGCGGCCAAAGCCGTCGCCGAAAACCTGCACTTCGATATGGCGCGGCTTCTGCAGATACTTCTCGATGTAGACAGCGTCGTCGCCGAAAGCGGCGCCTGCTTCCGAGCGCGCGGTCTGCAGAGCGACCTCGAGGTCGGCCTCGGTGTGAGCGACCTTCATGCCGCGTCCGCCGCCGCCGGCGGAGGCCTTGATGATCACGGGATAGCCGATTTCGGCGGCAATGCGCTTGGCTTCCTTCTCCTCGGTCACCGCGCCGTCGGAACCTGGCACCACCGGGATGCCGAGGCGCTTGGCGGTGCGCTTGGCCTCGATCTTGTCGCCCATGACGCGGATATGGTCGCCGGTCGGGCCGATGAAGGTGATGTTGTGCGCGGCCAGTATGTCGGCGAACTTGGCGTTCTCGGACAGGAACCCATAACCAGGATGAACCGCGTCGGCGCCGGTGATCTCGCAGGCCGCGACGATCTGATGGATGTTGAGATAGCTGTCTCGCGATGGCGGCGGGCCAATGCAGACGCTCTCGTCGGCAAGCCGCACATGCATGGCGTCGGCGTCGGCGGTCGAATGCACCACCACCGTCTGGATGCCGAGTTCCTTGCAGGCACGAAGCACCCGAAGCGCGATTTCGCCGCGATTGGCGATGAGGATCTTCTGGAACATTCGGCCCGCTCTACTCGATCACGACGAGCGGCATGCCGTATTCGACCGGCGTCGCATCCTCGAACAGGATCGCCGTCACCGTGCCGGCGCGCGGCGAGGGGATCTGGTTCATCGTCTTCATCGCCTCGATGATCAGCAGCGTCTGACCTTCCTTGACCGTCTGGCCGACCTCGATGAACGGCTTGGCGTCGGGCGACGGCGCCAGATAGGCGGTGCCGACCATTGGCGAAGCCACCGCGTTCTTCGACACGTCGACCGTGGCCGGGGCGGCAGCGACGGCTGGCTGGGCTACTGCCGGCGCATAGCTGGGCTGGGGTGCCGCGATCGCATGGACGGCAGGGGCCTGCCGCGACACGCGCACCTTCAGGTCGCCGAGTTCAACCTCGATCTCGGTCAGGTTGGTGTCGTTCAGTATGCCCGCCAGATCGCGGATCAGTTGCTGGTCAACACCGGTCTTCTTTATCGACATTTTCGAGCCTTCTGTTTGTTGGCCGGTCACAGGCGTGCGGCCAGCGCCTGTAGCGCCAGCGTGTAGCCGAGCGGCCCAAAGCCACAGATCATGCCGACGGCGACCGGCGCGATCATGGAGACGTGGCGGAATGATTCCCGCGCATGGATGTTGGAAAGGTGAACTTCGGCGACCGGCAGCGGTGCCACCGAACGGATGGCGTCGTGGATGGCGATCGAGGTGTGGCTGTAGGCGCCTGGATTGATAACGATGCCGGCAGCCTTGTCGCCGGCTTCCTGGATCCAGTCGACAAGGTCACCCTCGTGGTTCGACTGGCGGAAATCGATATCGAGCCCGAGCGCCGTGCCCAACTGCTTGCAGTCGTCCGCGATCGCGGCAAGCGTCTTGCCGCCATAGATGCCCGGCTCGCGCTTGCCGAGCGCGTTGAGATTGGGACCGTTCAGGACGAAAACCGTTTTCAAAAAAACCGACCTTTTCCGGCGCCGATATCAGACCGGCACGCTGGGCCTCTATACCGGGCATAGTCGTCCGCGAAAAGAGCGCAAGTGCGTTCTTTCACTGTCCACAACAGGCCGAAATGCGCCCGTGAAGAAAACTCCGGGCCGATCAAAGCGCGGCTTTCGCTGCCTTGATCTTTTCCGCTAACACGTCCTGCCCGAGAGCCCCGAATACAACCTCGTTGCCGACGACGTAGGACGGCGTGCCGGTGATGGCCAGCTTGTTGGCAAGCTCGTAGGTCTTGGAGAAGGCTTCAGGGATCGAAGCATCCTTCATCTTCTCGCGCAGCGTCGCCTCGTCGGCGCCAAGCGACAGCGCGATCTTGATCGCGGTCGCCTCGGTGGCGCGCCCCTGGCCGCCGAGCAGCGCATTGTGGAACTCGCCGTACTTTTCCGGCATCATCAGGTGGAACGCCATCGAAACGACGCTGGCTTTCTGCGAATCCGGGCCGAGGATCGGGAACTCCTTGAGCACGAAGCGCAGATCCGGATCGGATTTGGTCAGCGCCCGCATGTCCTCGATGGCGCGTTTGCAGAAGCCGCAATTGTAGTCGTAGAACTCGACGATCGTCACCTTGCCATTCGGATTGCCGACGACGCCATCGAAGGCGGAGTTGAAGATCTGGTCCTTGGCATTCTTGATGACGCCGAGCGCGCCGATGCGCTGCTCTTCCTTCTGCTTGGCTTCGAGCGCGTCCTGCACTTCGAGCAGCACTTCCGGGTTCTTCAGGAGATAGTCGCGAATGATCCCTTCGACCTCGGCGCGGTCGATCTTGGTATCGGCCGCCATCTGGACGGGCTGTGCCGTACCGGCCTTGGCAATCTGTGGGCTGCCGGCCACGAAACCGAAAGCCAGCATGGCAAGGACTACAGCGACCCCGGTGGTGCCTAGCAGCAGTGCCTTTTTCATCGTTCTCGTTCCTTTTGCCTGTTTCCTGGTCCGGCTGTGTAG
>NZ_PNOT02000080.1 GCF_002879535.1 Mesorhizobium intechi | reverse complement strand
GTTTGGGCCTCTGAGGAGAGAGGTTGAGGGCTCTTGAAACCGTCATCCGGGCGCGTTTCGCAAATGGGAGGAAGGCATGAAATCGAGTTTGAAACTGGCGTTGGGACTGGCCTCGGCGATCGCAGCGTCGACAGCCGTCTCAAACGCCGCGCACGCTGAAGACCTGACGCTTTGCTGGGCCGCCTGGGACCCGGCCAACGCACTTGTCGAACTGTCCAAGGATTTCACCAAGGAAACCGGCATCGGCATGAAATTCGAGTTCGTGCCATGGACCAACTATGCCGACCGTTTCCTCAACGAACTGAACTCGCACGGCAAATTGTGCGACCTGATCATCGGCGACAGCCAGTGGATCGGCGGCGCGGCCGAGAACGGCCACTACGTCAAGCTGAACGACTTCTTCGACAAGGAGAAGATCAGCATGGACGACTTCGTGCCGGCGACCGTCGTCGGTTATTCCGAATGGCCCAAGAACACGCCGAACTACTGGGCACTGCCGGCCATGGGCGACGTCGTCGGCTGGACCTATCGCAAGGACTGGTTCTCCAGGCCCGAGCTGCAGAAGGAATTCAAGGAGAAGTATGGCTGGGACCTCGGCCCGCCGGCGACATTCGACCAGTTGAAGCAGATCGCCGAATTCTTCCAGAAGCGGCAGATCGACGGCAAGACCGTCTATGGTGCCTCGATCTACACCGAGCGCGGCTCGGAAGGCATCACCATGGGCGCCATGGACGTGCTCTACAGCTACGGCTTCCAGTATGAAAACCCGAAGAAGCCCTACGAGATGCAGGGTTTCGTCAATTCCGAGAAATCGGTGAAGGGGCTGGAATTCTACAAGGCGCTCTATGATTGCTGCACCCCGCCCGGCGCCTCCAACAGCTACATGGGCGAAGGCGTCGATGCCTTCAAATCCGGACAGGTGGCGATGCATATGAACTTCGCCTTCACCTGGCCCGGCCTGCAGAAGGACGAGAATGTCGGCGGCGACAAGATCGGCTACTTCGTCAACCCGAAGGGGCCCGACGGCGACCAGTTCGCGCAGCTAGGCGGCCAGGGCATCTCGGTGGTGTCCTATTCCGACAAGCACGAATCGGCGTTGAAATACATCAAGTGGTTCGCCAACAAGGACGTGCAGGCCAAGTGGTGGTCGCTCGGCGGCTATTCCTGCCTGAACGCCGTGGTGAAGGATCCGAAATTCCCCGCCAGCCAGCCCTACGCGCAGGCCTTCCTCGACTCAATGGCGATCGTGAAGGATTTCTGGGCCGAGCCGAGCTACGCCCCGCTGCTGCAGGCCTCGCAGAAGCGCTTCCATGACTATGTCGTCGCCGGCCAGGGTTCGGCCAAGGATGCACTCGACGGTCTGGTCAAGGACTGGACCCAGGTGTTCCAGGACGATGGCAAGATGTAACCGGGGCACGATGTAACCGGCTCCTCCCGAGCCAGACCGACGCATCCCGTGCCACCCTTGGCACGGGATGCAGTTCAGATAAATTCCATCACAGAGACGACCCAAGTGACCGAAGCAGGACTGACCATGCTCAATCGGACCGCGGAGAACGTTGCCCGGGCGACCCCGGAACCGTTGGCCCGCAAGGTCCGGGGCATCAGCGACAAGGGCCTCGCCTGGCTGTTCATCTCGCCGACGATCCTGTTGCTGCTGGCCATCAACATCTTCCCGCTGTTCTGGGCGATCTACCTGTCCTTCACCAACTACCGAGCCAACCGGCCGAACGAAGTGGTGAAGAATCTCGGCTTTGCCAACTACCAGCGCATCCTCGGCGACCAGGACATCTGGTTTGCCATGCAGACGACGGCGCATTTCGTGTTCTGGACCATCCTTCTGCAGACGCTGATCGGCTTCACCCTGGCCTGGCTGATCGACCGGAAATTCCGCGGCCACGCCTTCTGGACGACGCTGATCCTGGTGCCGATGATGCTGTCGCCGGCGGTGGTCGGCAATTTCTGGCGCTTCCTCTACGAGCCGCAGATCGGACTGTTCTCCTATGTGATCTCGTTCGTCAGCGGCATCCCGCCGACAAGCATCCAGATGCTCTCCAACGTGTCGCTGGCGCCATGGTCGATCATCATCGTCGATACCTGGATGTGGACGCCCTACGTGATGCTGATCTGCCTGGCCGGCCTGCGGTCCATCCCCGAATACATCTATGAGGCGGCCGAGGTCGACCGTGCTTCCAACTGGCGGCAATTCTGGTCGATCACGCTGCCGATGGCGCTGCCCTTCATCATGCTGGCGGTGCTGTTTCGCGGTATCGAGAACTTCAAGATGTTCGACATGGTCAACCTCTTGACCGGCGGCGGACCGGGCTCGACCACCGAGGTCGCCTCGATCACGCTGAAGCGGCAGGCATTCGAGAGCTGGCGCACCGGCTATTCCTCGGCCTTCGCCATCATCCTGTTCGTGGCGGTGTTCGGGCTGGCCAACATCTACGTCAAGGCGCTCAACAAGGTGAAGCAGAGATGAGCCTGACCACTGCCCATTCGGTCGTTGCACCGTCAGCGAATTCGAAGCGCATCGCCGGCGCGATCATCATCGCCTACGCGCTGATCTCGATCGTGCCGCTCTTGTGGATCTTCGCCACCAGCTTCAAGACGCCGCCGGATTCGATCGCCTATCCGCCCAAGATCGTCTTCCAGCCGAGCATCGAGGGCTATTGCAACCTGTTCACGACGCGGACGCGGCAGACGCCGGAATACATCAACTCGCTGGGGCCGGCGACCGGCTTCTGCGACGAGACCGTGCGTAAGCGCAACATGGTGATCGCCGGCCCGTCCAACTTCCTGCCGCGCTTCCTCAACTCGCTGATCATCGCTTTCGGGTCGACCTTCTGCGCGGTCTTTCTGGGCACGCTGTCGGCCTATGGTTTCTCGCGCTTCAAGGTGCCGCTCGCCGACGACCTCCTGTTCTTCATCCTGTCGACGCGCTTCATGCCGCCGATCGCCGTCGCCATTCCGATCTACCTGATGTACCGCGAGCTTGGCCTGTCGGATACGGCGCTCGGCATGATCCTGCTCTATACCGCGGTCAACGTGTCGCTGGCGGTGTGGCTCCTGAAAGGCTTCATCGACGAGATCCCGCGCGAATATGAGGAAGCGGCGATGATCGACGGCTATACCCGGCTGCAGGCGTTCTGGCGCACCGTGCTGCCGCAAGCGACGACCGGCATCGCCGCAACCGCCATCTTCTGCCTGATCTTCGCCTGGAACGAATATGCCTTCGCCGCACTGCTGACCTCGGGCACGGCGCAGACCGCGCCGCCCTTCATCCCGACCATCATCGGCGAAGGCGGCCAGGACTGGCCGGCTGTGGCGGCCGGCACGACGATCTTCCTGGTGCCGATCCTGGTTTTCACCATCCTGCTTCGCAAGCAATTGCTGCGCGGCATCACCTTTGGCGCGGTGCGCAAATGAGCATGACCAATCCCGTTAAACGCAAGTCACGCTGGCCGGCCTGGGCTCGGCGCGGCCTGATGGAAAACATCGCGACCGCACTGATCGCCATCGGTTTCCTGATGCTGTTCCAGCCTTTCGCGCTGTCCCTCTACACCTATTCCTTCATCACCATGCTCGCCGGCACCGTGATGTTCATCATCGTCTCGAAGTTCCCGGAATAATCATGGCCGAGATCCGTGTTCAGCACCTGAGAAAGGCCTTCGGCGATTTCGTCGCCGTGCAGGATTCCAACTTCGTCGTCGAGGATGGCGAGTTCTTCGTCATGCTCGGGCCGTCGGGCTGCGGCAAGACGACGACACTGCGCATGATCGCCGGGCTCGAATTGCCGACCGGCGGCCAGATCCTGCTCGGCGGCGAGGATGTCACCATGCTGCGGGCACGCGAGCGCGACATCGCCTTCGTCTTCCAGCTGTTCGCGCTCTACCCGCATATGAATGTGCGCAAGAACATCGGCTTTCCGTTGCTGGCGCAAGGCATGCCGTCGGCCGAAATCCGGACACGCGTCGAAGAGACGGCGAAACTCCTGCGCATCGACCACCTCCTTAACAAGTCGGTCTCCGGCCTTGCCGGCGGCGACCGCCAGCGCGTGGCGCTTGGGCGCGCCATCGTGCGGCGGCCGAAATGTTTTCTGATGGACGAGCCGCTCGGCACCTTGGACACCGAATTCCGCGACCTCATGGTCCATGAACTGCGTGAATTGCACAACCGCATCCACGCCACCACCGTCTATGTCACGCATGACCAGATGGAGGCGATGTCGATGGCCGACAAGATCGCTGTGATGAACCACGGCGTCATCGAGCAGTTCGGCACACCGCGCGAAATCTACGACCGCCCGGCGACCATGTTCGTCGCCGACTTCATCGGCTCGCCGCCGATGAATTTTCTGGGCTTCGGCGGCGGGCTCGCTAAAGGCGCGAAGGAGATCGTCGTCCAGGGCGCGAAGGTGGCGGTGCCGGAGGTGCGCGAGGATATCGCGCCGGCCGACATGGCGCTCGGCATCCGGCCCGAACATATCCGTTTCGACGACACTTCCAAGCTGCGCGGCGCCATCTACGGCACCGAATATCTCGGCACCACGCAGATCGTCGCGGTGGAAACGGCCGACGGCATCATCAAGGCGCGGGTGCCGGCCGAAATCCGGCTCAATGCCGGCGATCATGTCGGTCTGGCGCTGAACAGCGCACGGCTGTCGCTGTTCGACAAGGGATCGGGCCGCGCGGTGAGAACCGCGGTCCACGACACCGCCTCTCAGGGGAGAGCGCAGCATGGCTGACGTGCACATCAAGAACGTGACCAAGAGCTTTGGCGAGCATGTCGCCGTCAACGGCCTCGACCTGCACATTGCAGACGGCGAGTTCGTCGTTCTGCTCGGGCCGACCGGGGCCGGGAAGACGACGACGCTGCGGCTGATCGCCGGGTTGGAGCGGCCGGATGCCGGCGCGATCGAGATTGGCGGCAACGACGCCACGACGTTGTCGCCGGCCGAGCGCGACACGGCCTTCGTGTTCCAGCAGTACTCGCTCTATCCGCATCTGTCGGTCTACGACAATCTCGCCTTCCCGCTGCGCTCTCCGGCGCGGAAAATCCCGGAGGACAAGATCCGCCGCCGGGTCGAGGACGTGGCGAAGATGGTGCGCATCCATCACAAGCTCGCCAACCGCTCGACCAAGCTGTCGGGCGGTGAAATGCAGCGCGTCGCTATCGGCCGCGCCTTGGTGCGCAAGCCCGCCATCTATCTGATGGACGAGCCGCTTTCGTCGCTCGACGCCAAGCTGCGCGCGGATCTGCGGCTGGAGCTGAAACGCATCCAGTCCGAACTCGGCGCCACCATGCTCTATGTCACGCACGACCAGATCGAGGCGATGACCATGGCCGACCGCATCGGCATTCTTGCCGACGGGGTGCTGGTACAGATCGGCTCGCCGCGAACCATCTATTCGGAGCCGGCAAACCTGCATGTCGCGGCAAGGCTCGGCCAGCCGGCGATCAATCTTCTGCCGACCGGCCTGCTGCCCGATGGCGGCGCTCCGGCCGGCACCAAGACGATCGGCGCGCGCACCGAACATCTGGCCATCGAAAAGGCCATGAATGGCCATGCCGACGGCGTCGTCGACTGGGTCGAGCATCTCGGCGACCAGAACCATCTGCATGTGACGGTGGGGCCGAAGAAACTGGTGACGCTGACCGACCCCGACACCGATCTGGCGCAAGGCGACAAGGTGGTGATCCGCTATCGCTCGCCGCTCTATTTCGGCGCCGATGGACAAAGATTGATGTGAACGGTTTCGGTGTTTGTCCGCGAAAGCGGCAATGCCGCCTCCGATTGACGATCGCGAATATGGAACGAGTTCGATGAAGCACTTCTTCAACCGCAGGGAAACGATCGTCACCGAGGCGCTGGACGGCCTGTTGCGCACCATCGGCTCAGGCGAGCTCGCGCGTCTCGACGGCTATCCCGAGATCAAAGTCGTGCTGCGTGCCGACTGGGACAAGTCGAAGGTCAGCGTCGTCTCCGGCGGCGGCGCCGGGCATGAGCCTTCGCATGCCGGGTTTGTTGGCAGGGGCCTGCTGACAGCGGCGGTCTCCGGCGAGATCTTCGCCTCGCCGAGTGTCGAAGCGGTGCTCGCTGCGATCCGCGCGGTAACCGGCCCGGCCGGCTGCCTGCTGATCGTCAAGAACTACACCGGCGACCGGCTCAATTTCGGCCTGGCCGCCGAGAAAGCGCGCGCCGAGGGCTTTCGCGTCGAGATGGTGATCGTTGCCGACGACATAGCCTTGCCTGACATCAACCAGCCGCGCGGTGTCGCCGGCACGCTATTCGTGCATAAGATCTCTGGTCATCTGTCGGAAGCCGGCCACGACCTGGCCGATATCGCGGCAGCGGCGCGGACGGCAGCAAAGGATATCGTTTCGCTCGGCATGTCGCTGTCGTCCTGCTCGATCCCTGGGCAGCCGCATGAAGACAGGTTTGGCGCGGACGACGGCGAACTTGGCCTAGGCATTCATGGCGAGCCGGGCGTCGAGCGGATTGCCTTGCAAAGCGTCGACAGGCTGGTCGCGATCATGGCGGAGCGCCTCGCGGCAGGGCTCGACCCGAAGGCGAGCCATGCCTTGCTGATCAACAATCTCGGTTCGGTGCCACCGCTTGAAATGGCTGTTATAGCCAATGCAGTGCTTGTTTCGCCACTTATGAAGACCGTCAGGCTGACGATCGGCCCCGGCCCGCTGATGACGGCGCTCAACATGAACGGCTTCTCGCTGTCGCTGATCCAGCTCGATACGGCGCGCGAGGCCGCCCTGCTGGCGCCGGTCGGCCCGCATGCCTGGATGCCCGCCAAGCCGGTCGCGGCGCCTGTCGTCGTGCCAATGGCGAAAGCAGCCGGACAGAGTGCTGCGCACAAGCCCAGCCAGGATGCCGGCACCGGGCGCCTGATCGTCACGGTCTGCGAGAGACTGATCTCGCTCGAAGCGGCATTGAACGGGCTCGACGCCAAAGCCGGCGACGGCGACACCGGCTCGACAGTGGCGACTGGCGCGCGCAGCGTCCTCGACAGGCTCGACACCCTGCCATTGGCGAACCCTACTGCGACACTCGGCGCGATCGGCGACGTATTGAGCGCGTCGATGGGCGGCTCGAGCGGCGTGCTGCTGTCGATCTTCTTCACGGCGGCGGCACAGGCCCTTGGCGGCGGCGCCAGCCTGTCCAAGGCGCTGCTTGCCGGACTTGAGCGGACGACTTTCTACGGTGGCGCCAAACCGGGTGATCGCACCATGGTCGATGCGCTGGAGCCCGCGCTGAAAGCGCTCGATGCCGATGGCCTGGAGGCGGCAGCGGCCGCCGCCCGGCGCGGCGCCGAAGCCACGGCCGCGATGGTGAAGGCAAAGGCCGGACGGGCCGCCTATGTCGGCACCAAATTGCAAGGCGTGGTCGACCCCGGCGCGCATGCGGTGGCCGAGGTGTTTTCGGCCGCCGCCACTCTGCTCGTCACGGCCTGATGCATGCACCAGTTGTCTAATGACCGTTCTTTCGCTACTGCCGGCAGACTGGAAACCGGGATTCTGGGCAACATGGCGCCGTTGAACCTAGCCAGGCTGATCGCGGTGGCCGCCGATACGATCGCCGCTCACGCCGAGGAATTGACGGCGCTCGACCAGGCGATCGGCGACGGCGACCATGGGCTGAACATGAAGCGCGGCTTCGAGGCCGTGCGAGCCGAGGCCGATGCGTTCGCCGCAAAACCGCTGCCTGACGCCCTGAAGGCGATCGGCACCAAGCTGGTGATGACGGTGGGCGGCGCTTCGGGTCCCTTGTTCGGCACGCTGTTCATGGCCTTGGGCAAGGAGATTGCGGCGGATCCCGATCGCAGCGGCCTGGCCGCTGCCTTCGGCAAGGCGGTCGAAGCGGTGGCCGCGCGCGGCAAGTCGCAGATCGGACAAAAAACCATGCTCGATGTGCTGCAGCCGGTGCATGACGCCTTGGCGGCGGACAAGACGGCGGCTGAGATCGCCGACATCGCCGATGCCGCCGCCGAAGCGACCGTGCCGATGAGGGCGCTGCGCGGCCGCGCCTCGTTCCTTGGCGAGCGCTCGATCGGCCATATGGATGCCGGGGCGCGCTCGACCGCGCTGCTGGTGCGCTCGGTGGGGCAAGCGATCGGGGAAAGCGCATGAGCAATGTCGGGATCGTGATCGTGTCGCATTCGCCGCTGGTCGCGGAGGGCACGGCCGACATGGTACGCCAGATGGTGGGCGACGAAGTGCCGCTTGCATGGTGCGGCGGAAACGGCCATGGCGGGCTCGGCACCAATGTCGAGGCGATCATGGGCGCCATCGACAAGGCCTGGTCGGAAGCCGGTGTCGCCATCCTTGTCGATCTCGGCGGCGCCGAGACCAACTCGGAAATGGCGGTGGAGATGATCGGCGAGCCGCGTGCGCAGAAGATCATCGTGTGCAACGCGCCTATCGTCGAGGGCGCGGTGATGGCCGCGACCGAATCTTCCGGCGGCGCCTCGCTGAAGGAAGTGGTGGCGACGGCGCA
This sequence comes from Mesorhizobium intechi, assembly GCF_002879535.1. Classification (GTDB taxonomy): domain Bacteria; phylum Pseudomonadota; class Alphaproteobacteria; order Rhizobiales; family Rhizobiaceae; genus Mesorhizobium; species Mesorhizobium intechi. The sequence goes on along the minus strand of NZ_PNOT02000080.1, from coordinate 14,614 downwards.
CGAATTGTCGCCGTCGTGAGTGAACGGGATCTCTGAAAAATGTCCGCAGCCGCCGAAGCGACCGTCCTGATAACCCACGATGTGGGGCTGCACGCGCGCCCGTCGGTGAAGTTCACCAAGCTGGCCAAGACCTTTGCCGCCGACGTGGAAATCGCGCTGGCCGCCAACGGGCCTTGGTTCGACGCCAAGAGCATCGTCAAGGTGATGGCGGCCAAGGCGCCGAAGGGCACGGTGCTGCACATCAGGGCCAGCGGCAGCGGCGCCGATGATGCCGTGCGCGCGCTGATCGAGCTGGTGCAGCGCGACTTCGACGAGGATGCCGGTCATGTCCGCTCGGCGTGAGGCTGGCACGCTTCTTCGTCGGCCCGAAGGGAATGCGGGCCATGCGGATTGAGGGCGTTCCAGCCTCGGCCGGCTATGCCGAGGGGCCGCTGTTCGACCTCGACCGGCCGCCGGCCGCCTACGCAGGCAAAGCCACCGCCACGGAAGAGAAGACGTCGCTGCAAGCCGCGATCGGCACGGCAGTGATCCGGCTTGCAGCCATGGCGGAGGCCGCCGACAGCGACGCCGCCGGCATACTCGAATTCCACATCGCCATGCTGGAAGACGACGCCTTGAGCGGGCCGGCCTTCGCGTCGATCGCTTCGGGACAGACCGCCGACGTGGCATGGAGAGAGGCGCTTGATGGCGAGATCGCCGGTTACGAGGCCTCCGACCAGGACTATTTCCGTGCCCGTGCCACGGACCTGCGCGACATCAGGGACCAGGTGCTGCGCATCCTGACGGAGGACGTCGACAGCGCCGCGCCGTCCGGTGCCATCCTCTGCGGCGAGGACATCGCGCCGACGCGCTTCCTCGAAACCGACTGGAGCCATGGCGGCGGCATCGCGCTGAAGGCGGGAAGCACAGCCAGCCATGTCGCCATGCTGGCGCGCTCGCGTGGCGTGCCGATGGTGGTGGGGTTGCGTGAACCGCTTGCCGATCTTGCTGGCATGGCACTGCTCGACGCGGAGCACGGCAGCATCGTGCTGGCGCCCTCGCCGGCCGAGATTGGCACGTTCCGGCAGTCATCCGCTTCCTTCGCGGCCCGCCAGGGCGTGGCCCGGCGTTTTCTGGCGCGGCCGGCGGTGACCAAGGCCGGCACGGCGGTGCGCGTGCGGGTCAACATCGCCGATCCGTCGGATGTCGACGGCATCGACATCGCGACCTGCGACGGTGTCGGGCTGATGCGAACAGAGTTCCTGTTCGGCAAGAATTTGCCGGATGAGGAAACGCAATACCGCGCCTATCGCAAGGTGCTGGAATGGGCCGGGGAAAAACCGGTGACGATCCGCACCGTCGACGCCGGCGGCGACAAGCCGGTGCCAGGGTTCACTGTCGAGGAAGGCAATCCGTTCCTCGGCCTGCGCGGCATCAGGCTGTCGCTGGCGCGGCTCGACATTTTTCGCGTACAGATCAGGGCATTGCTGCGCGCCGCGCCACACGGCAATCTCAGGGTGATGTTTCCGATGATCGCCACGGCCGATGAGTATGGGCGTGCGGCCGCCCTGTTCGCCGAAGAACAGGCAGCCCTTGCCGCACGTGGCGTCATCCACAAGATGCCGCCGCTGGGCATCATGGTCGAGGTGCCGTCGGTGGCCATCGCGCCGGAGGCGTTCGCCGGCGTCGCCTTCTTCTCGATCGGCTCCAACGATTTGACGCAATATGTGATGGCGGCGGCGCGCGACAATGCCGCGGTCGCGCATCTCAATTCGGTCCGTCATCCCGCTGTGCTGCGGTTGATCGGCTCGGTCACGGCCTTCGGACGGGAAAACGGCATTCCCGTCGGCCTGTGCGGCGATGCCGGCGGCGATCCGGCCGCGATCCCGTCGCTGCTCGGAGCCGGCCTGCGCGATCTGTCCGTCGCACCGGCGCAACTCGCCATGGCCAAGGCGGCCATCGCGGATGTTTCGGTCTAGGCGCGGCCGGCATGGTTGACATCAAACCCGAACCCGGCTCCGAAGAGGCGATCCGTGCCTACAAGGCGATCCTGTCGCAGGTCATCGACCAGCGCCCGTCCGGCATGCGCCAGCGCCTGGCCGACGCGCTTGGCAAGCACCGCAGCTTCGTGACGCAGATTTCGAGCCCGGCCTATACGGTGCCGATTCCGTCGAAGCATTTGCCGGCTATTTTTTCCGTCTGCCATTTCAGTCCGGCGGAGCGGGATCAGTTTCTCGCCGCCTACCATCAGGCGCATCCGGGAAAAATGTCGATTGCCGCGGGCATGCGCAAGACGCGGCATGTGTCGCTCGTCGTTCCGGATTTCGGCGACGACAAGCAGAATGCGGCGCTCGATCGGGCGATCAACGAATTCATCCAGAAGATCACCAGCATCGCCGGAAAGGGTGGCGGCTGACCATTTGCCGCCGGGCTGTTCGGGAGGACGCCATGAAGAAATTTATGAACGCTGTGGACACGGTTTTGACCGAGAGTCTCGACGGTTTCGTGGCCGCCCACGCCGACATATTGACGCTTGGCGACGAGCACAAATTCGTCCGCCGCAGGACGTTGCGGCCGGGCAAGGTGGCGCTGATCTCCGGCGGCGGCTCGGGCCACGAGCCGCTGCATGGCGGCTTTGTCGGCCATGGCATGCTGGACGCCGCCTGCCCCGGCCAGGTGTTCACCTCGCCGACGCCGGACCAGATGCTGGCTGCGGCGCAGGCCGTCGACACCGGTGCCGGCTGCCTGTTCATCGTCAAGAACTACGAGGGCGATGTGATGAATTTCGACATGGCCGCCGAAATGTCCGATGGCATCCAGCAGGTGGTGACCAATGACGATGTTGCCGTCGAGAATTCGTCCTACACGACCGGGCGGCGCGGCGTGGCGGGCACGTTGGTGGTGGAAAAGATCGTCGGCGCAGCAGCCGAACATGGGCTGGCGCTGCAGGTGCTGAAGACACTGGGCGAGCGCGTCAATGCCGCGACCCGCTCAATGGGCGTGGCGCTGACCAGCGGCACCGTGCCGGCGGCGGGCAAGCCGACCTTCGACATCGGCGACGGCGAGATGGAATTCGGCGTCGGCATCCATGGTGAGCCCGGCCGCCGACGCGACACCTTGAAGAGCGCCGACGCGATCGCCGAGGAGATCTGTACCGCGATCCTGGGCGATCTCGGCGACAAGGCGAAAGGACCGGCCCTGCTGTTCATCAACGGCTTCGGCGGCACGCCGCTGATGGAACTCTATCTGATGTACAATAGCGCGCGCAAAATCTTCGAGAAGCACGGCGTGACGATAATCCGTTCGCTGGTCGGCAGCTACGTCACCTCGCTCGACATGGCCGGTTGCTCGATCACGCTCACCATGCTCGACGACGAGATGACGGGCTGGTGGGACGCGCCTGTCCATACGGCGGCCCTGCGTTGGGGCATGTAGAAATTCGAGTGCGCGGCGATTTCCCCGGAAAAAGCGACAGCGTGCCGTTGCGAATGGCGATCTGAGCGCCATCAATCCTCAGCGGAAATCACCCCAGGAATAGTCGTCACCATGAAGCCTCGGCTAACCGCGTTGGTTCGCCGGGCCGTTGCTTTTCTTCCCTTAAGTAAGGTAAGGACTCCCCGGGGTTTTGGGGAGATAGCGTATGCGTTACAACTGGGAGCGGGCTCCGACGACTTTCGAACGTCATCGAAAAGCGCTGGCGGCAGCCATTTTGATCTTCGGTGGCGTAGGCCTCATGCTCGTGGCCCTGCCGATCTAGTGCCGCCGGCATTTCGTCCAATGAAACCCGTTTGTTAGACGGCTGTCGGCCGACCTCTCTACGAGGCTGCCCGGCCACGGCGATTAAGCGGTCTAGGACCGGTTCATACGAAAATCAGGGAAGACAGGGCCGAAAAAAACAGCATAGGCTGTCGGCAAAGACGGCAAACGGCTCCTGGGAGGTGCGGATGGCTTCACGCTATCAAGAGGTCTATGACGGCTGGAAACACGACCCGGAACAATTCTGGGCGGACGCGGCCGGCGCCATCGACTGGTATTCGCCCTGGGACAAGGTGTTCGACGCCACCGCCGGCGTCTATGGCCGCTGGTTTGCCGGCGCGACCTGCAACACCTGCTACAACGCCATCGACCGGCATGTCGCCGGCGGACGCGCCGACCAGATCGCACTGATCTATGACAGCGCCATCACCGGAACGGTGAAAAAATTCACCTACGCCGAACTCAAGCGCGAAGTGGTGGCGCTGACCTCGGTGCTGAAGAACCGGGGCATCGGCAAGGGCGACCGCGTCATCATCTACATGCCGATGGTGGCGGAGGCGGCCATCGCCATGCTCGCCTGCGCCCGCATCGGCGCCGTGCATTCGGTCGTGTTCGGCGGCTTTGCCTCGCATGAACTGGCCACCCGCATCGACGACGCAAAACCGAAGCTGATCATCTCGGCCTCCTGCGGCCTGGAGCCGGGCCGGATCGTCGCCTACAAGCCGCTGCTCGACAAGGCGATCGAGATGTCCCGCCACAAGCCGGACGCGTGCCTGATCCTGCAGCGCGACCAGCTGCGCTGCGAACTGAAGGAGCATTTCGACATCGACTATGCCGACGCCGTCGCGCGCGAACGGGCGGCCGGCGCCAATGTCGACTGCGTGCCAGTGCTGGCCACCGATCCGCTCTACATCATCTACACGTCGGGCACGACCGGCCAGCCGAAGGGCATCGTGCGCGACAATGGCGGCCACATGGTCGCGCTGAAATGGACGATGGAAAACGAGTTCGGCGTCAAGCCGGGCGAGGTGTTCTGGGCAGCGTCCGATGTCGGCTGGGTCGTCGGCCATTCCTACATCGTCTACGGACCGCTGCTGCATGGCAGCACCAGCGTCCTGTTCGAAGGCAAGCCGATCGGCACGCCCGATGCCGGCACCTACTGGCGGGTCATCTCGGACCATGGCGTGGTCGCGCTGTTCACCGCGCCGACGGCGTTCCGGGCGATCAAGGGCCAGGACCCGCGAGGCGAGTTCGTTGCCAGATACGATCTGTCGAAATTCCGCACGCTGTTCCTCGCCGGCGAGCGCGCCGACCCCGAAACCATCAAATGGGCGGAGCAGAAGCTGAACGTGCCGGTGGTCGATCATTGGTGGCAGACCGAGACCGGCTCGCCGATGACCATCAACCCTGCGGGGCTCGGCCTGCTGCCGGTAAAATACGGCTCGCCCGGCGTGCCGATGCCCGGCTACGACATCCGCGTGCTCGACGATGCCGGCCACGAAGTGCCGCGCGGGACGCTCGGCAATGTCGTGGTCAAGCTGCCGCTGCCGGCCGGCTGCCTGCCGACGCTGTGGAATGCCGACGCCCGCTTCCGCCAGGCCTATCTCGACGAGTTTCCCGGCTACTACAAGACCGCGGACGCCGGCTTGATCGACGAGGACGGCTACCTCTATGTGATGGCCCGCACCGACGACATCATCAATGTTGCCGGCCACCGGCTGTCGACCGGCGCCATGGAAGAGGTGCTGGCCGCCCATCCCGATGTCGCCGAATGCGCCGTCGTCGGCATTGCGGACGCGATGAAAGGGCAAATTCCGCTCGGCTTCGTGGTGCTGAACGCCGGTGTCGCGCGCGACGGCGGCGCCATCGAGAAGGAGGTCGTCGCGCTGGTGCGTGAGCGGATCGGGCCGGTCGCCGCCTTCAAGACCGTGGTGACGATCAAGCGCCTGCCCAAGACGCGGTCGGGAAAGATCCTGCGCGGCACCATCCAGAAGATCGCCGATAAGGAAGAATGGGCGATGCCGGCGACCATCGACGACCCGGCCATCCTCGACGAGATCACCGCAGCAATGAAGGCGCGCGGGATCGGGATTTGAGACGGATGCGACGCGTGGTTTCGCACAGCCTGTGCTTGCCGGTCGGTCAATCCTGATCGGCAAGCAATACTTTTATTGTGCGATGCAGCAAGCCACCCTACAGTGTCTCCTGGGGGGCCATCCGACGGTGCGGTATGGCTCAGCAAAAAATTACCTTTGGCGGCGTCGACATCCTGCGGTTTCTCGCGGCCGTTCTGGTCATGGTCTACCATTATGGCTTCTGGGTGTGGGCCTATCCCGATGGCATCTCGGCACAGGCCACGGGCGGCGTGCCCGCGCAGCCTGACATAGGCGCCTGGGTCGAATCCGGCTGGGTCGGCGTCGAAATCTTCTTCGTCATCAGCGGTTTCGTCATCGCCTTCAGCGCCGAGAAGTCGACGCCGCTGCGGTTCTTCGAGGCCAGGGTGAAGCGACTGGCGCCGGCGGTCTGGATCTGCGCACCGGTCACCACCGCGCTGCTTCTCGCCGTCGGCCTGAGCTGGCCGACCGATGCGGTGGTCAGGCTGGCCCGCACCGTCCTGTTCGCGCCCTATGGTCCCTGGGTGGACAGCGTCTACTGGACACTCGGCATCGAGATCGCCTTCTACGCCATCGTCTGGATCCTGCTGCGGCTCGGCCGCTTCGATCTGATGGAGGCGGTCGCCATCGTCATCGGCCTGGTCAGCACGCTGTTCTGGTGCCTCTATTATCCGCTCGGCTGGGCCGACTTCGCCGAGACGCGGCTGCTCCAGCTTACTTTGGTGCATCACGGCTGCTTCTTTGCCGTCGGCGTGCTGTTGTGGCTGATCCGGTTCAAGGCGCTGACGGTGCCTCGCCTGGGCTTCTGCCTGCTGTTCCTCGGCGGGGGCGTGCTGCAGATCGTCAGTTCAGTCGACGTCCACAGCATCAAGGTCAATGCCGCGATGCCCTATGCACCGCCGATCCTGATCTTCCTGGTCGCCATCGCGCTGATGGCGTGGTCGCTGCGGCTCGACCTCGGCTGGAGCGGATGGCGCCGGATCGGCCTGATGACCTATCCGCTCTACCTGATCCACGACGTCGTCGGCGCGGCGATGCTGGGGGCGATGGTCCGTGCCGGGATGCCTTATCTCCTGTCGATGGCAATCGTCGGCGCGACCATGATCGCGGCAAGCTGGCTGGTGGCGACGGAAGCCGAACCGCGCATAAGGCGGCTGCTCGACCACACCGTTTTCCGCTACCGGCTCAAGGCGGCGTAGCCGCCATTGTCCATTTGAGGAAGCAGGGTTCGTCCATGCCGGCGTCGGCTTCGCCGCATATCGTTCCGCTTCCTTATTCCGTGGAAGCCAATGTCGATCCGGAAGAAGCCTATATCGCGGCGATTTCCAGCTGCCACATGCTGACTTTTCTCTCGCTCGCGGCGCCCAAGCGGATCGTCGTCGAGAGCCATACCGACAAGGCGATCGGCATGATGGCGAAGGTCGATGGAAAGTTGATCGTCAGCCGCGTCGAGCTCAATCCGACCATCGTCTACGCCGGCGAGCAGCCAAGCGCCACAACGCAAGCGGAATTGCACCACCTGGCGCATGAACAGTGCTTCATCGCCAATTCCGTCAAGACGGAAATCCGGGTGGCCGCTTGAGCTATCCATCTTAGCGCCGTTCCAGGAAAAGCGTGAAACAGCTTTCCCGGAACGGCTCTAAACCGTTGCCTTGCTGCGCACTTCCGACTTGTCGAGATAGTAGCTCGAATATTTGTCGAAGAATTTTTCCGACGCGCCGAACGATCCGTATTTGGCGAGCTTCTTCAGGTCGACCTTGTTCAGCACCGCGCCGACGATCTTATTGGCGACATAGGGTTCGGATTCCAGCATCGACCGCACCATGGCGCGCGGCGTGCGGCCCCATTCGGTGACCAGTACGAAGCCGTCGACCAAAGGCGCGAAGGCCTTGGCGTCGACCACCGGCCCGAGCGGCGGCAGATCGACGACGATGTACTCGAACGTCTCCTTGGCGTTCTCGATGAAGCGCCGCATTCCGGCAGAGGACAATAGCTCACTGGTGTGCGAGAAGTTGCCGCGCAGCACGGCGGGAATGATAGCGAGCTTGGTCTGCCGGTCGATCTTGCCGACCGATTGCCAGGTCTGGCCATTGACCACGGCTTCCATGAGACCTTGCTCGGCTTCCATGCCGAGGCTGCGGCTCAAACCCGGATTGCGCAGGTCGCCGTCGATGAGCAGCGTCCTGGCGCCGTTGGCGGCCAGCAGTCCGGCAAGATTGGCCGCGACCGTCGACTTGCCTTCGCCGGGAAGCACGGAGATGACGCCGACGACGCGGCTGCCCTGTCCTTCCATCACGACATCGAAGGCGATCTTGGCGCTGCGCAGCGTTTCGGAGAACATCGATGCCGGGGCATCGATGCTCACCCGCATGCGCGCGCGCCTTTCGATGGCCGCCGGCGACCTCGCTGCCTTGGCATCCGGCTGAGCCTCGGCCTGCTTGTCGTCCTTGGAGGGCCTGCTGCCGATGGTCGGCAGATAGCCGAGGAATTTGAGGCCGACGCGGTCGCGGACCTCCTCGCCGGTCCGGAAGAACCGCTCATTGAACTCGTTGAGGCCGCCGAAGCCGGCGCCCATCAGCACGCCGAGCACGAGCGACAGTCCTAGCACGATCATGGTTCGCGGGCTCGAGGCGGAGAGCGGCGTCGAGGCATCCGAGATGATGCGGATCTTGCCAACCGGGAAGGATTGCTGCTGCGCGGCTTCCTCGTAGCGGCCAAGGAACGTCTGATAGAGCGTGGTGAGCGCCGTCGCCTTCTGGTCGAGGTCGCGTAACTGGACCTGCGACTGGTTGTCGATGGAGCTCTTGCCCTGAGCGGCGGCAACATTGGCCCTGAGCGCGGTCTCGCGCGCCAGCGCCACCTCATACTCGTTGCGATAGCTTTCGGTGAGCTGCTTCAGCTCGCCGAAGATCTGCGCCGATATGTCGGCCTTCTCCTTCGCAAGCGCCACGGCCTGCGGATGTTGAGGACCGAAATTCGCCTCGACGTCCTGCTGACGCTTGGCGACGGTGAGGTAGCGGGTCTTGAGCGACGAAATGACCGAGCTGCTCGGCTGATCGCTCGAAATGGCGGCATCCTTGAAAGCGTTGTCCGAGCCGCTGTCGACGATCGACTTGTACTGCTGGTAGCGAGCGCTGGCGCGCGCCGTGTCGGCCTGCGCCACGATGAGCTGGGCGTTGAGGTCGGCAAGCTGCTTGTCGCTCATCAGCTGGCCATCGCTGTTGGCGGACAGGCCGTGTTCGGCCCTGAATTTTTCGACGGCCAGCGATGCCTGCTGCGAACTTTCTCTCAGTTCCGTCAGCCGGCCCTGCAGCCAGACCGCCGCGCGCTCGGTGGCGTCGAAGCTGGCATCGAGCTGATCGGCTAGATAGGCGTCGGCATAGGCCTTGGTGATCGCTTTCGCCAGGGCCGGATCCGTGGCCTGATAACCGAGCGCGATGACGTAGCTTCGTCCGACGCGATCCGCCTGGATCTCGCTCTGCAGCTTGAGGATCGCATAGTCGCGGCGCGACGTGGCGATCAGCGCATCGCGGGTGGCGGGGTCCAGCTTGCTGATGTCACCGACGCCTGGGATGGTCGGGCTGGGCCGGACATACTGGATCAGCCCGCGGATCAAGCCGACACCCTGGGCAAGGGCGGATTGCGGCGGGTTCATGAACGCGTCGTTCTGGTCGAGCTTGAGCTTGTCGACGACCACCGCGGCGAGCCGGGTAGAGGTCAGGATCTCGATCTGGCTCAGAATGGCGGAATCGGTCTGCATGGTCGTCGACGCCGCTGAAATGTCGTCGACGATCTTGTTCAGGCCCTCGTCGATCAGCACGCTCGAAACCGACACATATTTGGGCGGGGTTGTCTGCAGATAGAGCATGCCCAGGAAAAGACCGATGACGGCGCACACAGCAACCACCTTGGCCTGCCGCGCGGCCATGCCAAGCAGCCGCTCGATATCGATGAAGTCTTCGCCGTTTCCTGCGTCGGAATTCGGCAATGGCATCCTCTTGTCGAGAGGAAAGTTGGCATAATTCATCGTCGGTCCAATCCCAGAGCCCGTTGCGTTCCCGATCATCGGGTCGAGGCTCTATCTCTTTGTTTGGACATGATCTTTTCCGAAAACTTCGGGAACCATGACCTGTCTCAGTTTCAAGCATGACCTTTCCGGAAACCGGGAGTCACTTTCCAGGATCATGCTTGGGCTTGCAGGCGCCCCAACGGTCGGTAGCATTGCCAAGAAGCAACGCAAGCTTCATGCCAGACGACGGGGCCTTTCGGCCCCGCGCCGCCAACCATCCGGCAATACTCCCGAAAGATGGGCATTATGCGGCTTCTTCCTGGCGTTCATGCGACCGGACGAACTCCTGAAGCATCTCGAAAACCGGGCCCTTCATGTCGTTGCGCGCCAGCGCAAAGGCAATGTTGGCCTGGATGAAGCCTTCCTTGGATCCGCAGTCGAACATGCGGCCGAGGAAAGGCTGGGCAAAGAACGGCTGGTCCTTTGACAGGCGGACCATGGCGTCCGTCAGCTGGATCTCGTTGCCGGCGCCACGCTGCTGGTTGCCCAACAGCGCGAAAATCTCGGGCTGCAGGATGTAGCGGCCGTTGATGTAGAAATTCGACGGCGCGTTGGCCGGGGCCGGCTTCTCGACCATGGCCGTGACCTCGAAACCGCCGCCGATTTCGGCGCCGCGGCCGACAATGCCGTATTTGTTGGTCTCGCTCGGATCGCAGCGTTCGACGGCGATGACATTGCCGCCGGTGCGCTCATAGAGGTCGACGGTTTCGGCAAGACAACCGCGCCCGCCGAAGGAGACCATGTCTGGCAAAAGCAAAGCGAAGGGCTCGTTGCCGATGACCTCGCGGGCGCACCAGACGGCGTGGCCGAGTCCCTGCGGGGATTGCTGGCGGATGAAGGAGGTGGCGCCGGCCACCGGCAGCATGCTTTCGAGCGCCTCCAACTGGGTCTTCTTGCCCGTCTGCTCCAGGGTTCCGATCAATTCCGGATGCAGGTCGAAATAGTCCTCGATGACCGCCTTGTTGCGGCCGGTCACGAACACGATGTGCTCGATGCCGGCTTCGAAGGCTTCGTCCACCGCATATTGCACGACAGGCCTGTCGACCACCGGAAGCATTTCCTTCGGCATCGACTTGGTCGCCGGCAGGAACCGTGTTCCAAGCCCCGCCACCGGTATCACGGCCTTCCTGATTTTCTTCATCGCAAATTCCTTCTGAGGAGATCGACTACAGTCCATTCACAGGCCACGAAAAATCCCTCCATGTGCCTGCATCTTCACCTCCCCGCCCCCACGGCAAATTGTGCCGCTACTCGTCGCAACCGCACGGCGATCGGCATGCCCATATGCCTGACCGCCGCCGGGTCGCTGAGCGCCGTCCGGATCGCCTTGAGCGGGGACCGCGCCTTGATGTGCTGGACCATCGCCAGGAAGGAGGCTGCCTTGCGCAGGCTGCGGCCGCGCCGGGCAAAAGCCGACTGGGCCGCCTCGTCCATCCGATGGGTTTGAGCGAATACGGCATCCGCCAGGCGCATCGCTTCGACATGGTGAAGCTCGAGCACACGCGAGATGGAACCGCTGCGGATGTGGTAGGCATAGCCGATCTCCGGCTCGACCACGCATCTGCCGCCCTTGGCGAGCGCCTCGGCAAACAGGATGTAGTCCTCGCCGATCCTCAGTTTCTCGTCGTAGCGAAGCCGGTTTTCGTCGAGGAACCGGCGCTGGAAGATCGGCTTGAGGTAGCCGAGGTTGAACTTCGATTCGAAGATGACGTTGCCGGCGATGTAGGTGGCCAGTGAAATCTCGCGCAGGCTTTCCAGATACTGCCTTGGGAACATCGCATCCTCGACGACACCGTCCTCGCGGATGACCTGGAGATTGTCGACGGCGATCTGGGCATCCGCTTTTTCGGCGCGGCCGATCATGGCGGCGATACGGCCGGGGAAGACGGCATCGTCGGAATCGAGAACAGCTATCCACCTGCCGCGGGCGACGTCGAGCCCGGCATTTCTGGCGCCACCGGGACCGCGATTCTTGGCAAGCGCGACGACGCGCACAATGTCCTCGGGATAGGCCCGCGCCACATCGAGCGTGGCGTCGCGCGACTGGTCGTCGACGACGATGACCTCGACGCTGACGCCCTTCTGCGCAATCGCGCTGGCAATCGCGCGGTCGAGCGTCGCCTCGGCATTATAGGCGGCGATGACAAAGGAAACATCCGGGGCGAAGGAAACGTCAGGCTGCACGCTTGCCTCCTTCCGGAGATGACGATTGGCCGTAGAGCCGGAGTTCGCGGACGCCGACAAGGCCGCTGACGACGCCGACATGCATGATGCCGCGCAGCACGCTGCGGTTCCTGCGCACCGGGCTGGCGACCACGGGAAGGGCCGCGGCGAAACAAAACGCTGCCTTTGCGGCGGCAAGGCCGACATGCTTGATCAACCCGATGCCGCGCGCATTGCTGCCCAAGAGGTGACCATGCGTCTGGCCGACGCGAAAACGGCGGCGGCCGAGCCAATCGAACGCGGCCCTTGAGCGCGGCACCACCTCGTCCACCCAGGCCTCTTGAGCGAAGGCGATGCGGCCGCCGGCCTTGACCATCTGATCGAAGAGTTCCGTGTCCTCGCCGCCGGTCTGGCCGCGCGCCAGGCTGAAGCGACGGCCCCGCAGGCTGTCCGACTGCATGCGCAGCAGGACGTTGCAGGTGTAGCCGGTGCGGATCTCCCCGCGCACCCAGACCGGCAAGGTCGAATGGAAGTCGCCCCGGCGCATCCATTCGGGTGCATCCGGGCGGTAGAGCGCCCGCACCGGACCGAGCACGGCGGTGGCACCACTCTGCTCTGCCGTCGCCACCAACTCGGCCAGCCAACGGGCGGAGGCAGTCTCATCATCGTCGATGAAGGCGAGGAAATCCGCCCCGCTGGCATCGAGGCAAGCGTTGCGGGCGACCGAGATGTTGCGCGCCGGGGCATGCCGGTAGCGGACCGGCACCGCCAATTCCTGCGACAGCGCCGCCACCAATGCCTGCGCGCTCGGCGTGTCGTCATTGTCGGCAACGATGACGCCGATATCGAAGCCCTCAGGCATCTCCATGGCGGCAAGCGAGCGCAGCGTGTCGGCCAGCTCCGGCCGGCGGAACGTGCACACGCCGATGTCGATGCTGCGGTTCTTGGCCCGAGCCACCATCACGCCACCCCGCGTCGCGCGCCAAGGCCGAGAAGCTGCAGCCAGAAGCCGACGGACCAGCCGAAATGCATGACCATGGCCGAAACGCCGGCCAGCGCGATGTCGGCATTGCGCTGGCGAATGGCCGTCACCAGGCCGTAGCCGAGGCAGACCGAAGCCCAGACCAGCAGCGGTACAGCCGCGATCCAGTGCACGAACGAGAAGGCCGCCAGAAGAACCACCGGGAGGACCGCCAGCGGTACCATCTGCCGGACCTTGGGGATGACGCGGTGCTTGAGCACATTCTTGGCGCGGCCGCGACCATAGCCGAGATACTGGAAATAGAGGCCTTTGAGCGAGGCGCGCGGATAGTAGATCATTTGCGTCTTGCCGCTCATCCAGATCCTGTAGCCGGCCCGCCGCAGCCGGTAGTCGAGTTCGGCATCCTCATTGTGGCTGAAGGTCTCGTCATAGCCGCCGACAGCGCCGAAGGCCGATATCCGCATCAGCGCGTGATGGCCGTGGTCGACCCATTCTCCGGCGGAGAGGTGACGATGCTTGGAGCCACCGGTGCCGAGTTTCGAATTCTGCGCCGCCGCAACCGACTTCTGCACGGCGCCGCTGCCGCTGGTCAGCATCGAAACCACGACCGAATCGGCTGATGTGGCCAGCGCTTCCTCAAGCAGCCGGTCGCAGTAATCGTCGGGATAGCCGCCATGCGCGTCGATGCGGATGAGATATTCCGCGCCTTCGCCGAAAGTGCCGACGGCGAGATTGATCGCCGCGCTCTGGATGCGGCGCTTGTTGTGAAGCAGGACAACGCGCGGGTCCTTCGCTGCGACCTGCTCGACAATGGCCAGCGTACCGTCCGTGCTGCCGCCGTCGGCAACGACGATCCGGGCGCCAAGCCTTGCCGCCGCCGGGCAAAGCTGGCCGAGCAGTGCACCGATATGGGCTGCCTCGTTCAGGCAAGGGATCACGATCAGGGTGGAGGGAAGCGCTTGCGTCATCAGGCAATGTCCATCCTATGCCAGCGCCGCAGTCGCGAGAGGTTCGCGCACAGCGGTCAGGAGGCGCAACTTTTCGACCAGCGCGCTGCAGTCGCTGCGATCGTAGCTCCACGTCCTCGGATTGCGGGCAAGCACGCGCGCCTTCAGTCTGCCGAAGCGCCGCTCCTCCATCGTGCCGAGTGCGGTTTCGAGCGCCTCGGGCGTCGCCTTGGGCAGCAGGATGCCGATGTCCTGCTGGCTGAGGAACCGTCCGGTTTCCGTATGGCCCATCGAGATCGGCACCGCCCCGAAGCGGCAGCCTTCATAAAGACGGTTGGGCAGCAGCCATTCCGAATTCTGCCCCTCCTCGAAGAAATCGATCGCCCAGGAGAAATGCACGTCCTGGTAGATCGCCGCCATGTCCTCCGGATTGCGGTAGGGTCCACGAAACGACAAATAAGGCTCGGCTTCGACGAAGGCGTGGAAATCCGGGAATTCGGAGAGCGCCGGACGCCCGCGCAACACAATTTCGAAACGTCCATCCATTCGGTGGGTGAAATCGGCCAGAAGCTTGAGCGAGCGCCGGCAGCGCAGGGCCCCGAAC
>NZ_PNOT02000147.1 GCF_002879535.1 Mesorhizobium intechi | reverse complement strand
GCTGAGATCCATCCGTGTCGCCTTGGCGATGAGCGTTATAACATTAACCGCCCTTGGCGCATCGTCGGCTTTCGCGACGCCGCTGAAAGTGGTCGCCAGCTTCACCGTCATTGCCGATTTTGCCAGAAATGTCGGCGGCGATCGCGTCGACATCACCACGATCGTCGGACCGGATGGCGACGCCCACGTCTATGAGCCGACCCCCGCCGACGCGGTCGCGATGGCCAAGGCCGATATCGTTCTGGTCAACGGCCTGCATTTCGAAGGCTTTTTGCAACGGCTGGTCGATGCCAGCGCGACCAAGGCCTCGATCGTCACCTTGACCAAGGGCGTGACGCCGATCGACTTCAAGCCTGAATTCGCCGACGCCGACGCGGCCGAAGGTGCCGGCACCGGTAGCGGCAAGACGGTGACCGACCCGCACGCCTTCCAATCGATCGCCAATGCCAAGATCTATGTGAAGAACATCGCCGAGGCTTTCTGCGCGGCCGACAGCGAGGGCTGCGTCAGCTACCAGACCAATGCCGCCGCCTACACCAGGAAGCTCGACGCGCTGGAAGGCGAAGTGAAGGCGGCGATCCAGTCGATCCCCGAGGCCAAGCGCGTCGTCATCACCTCGCATGACGCGTTCGGCTATTTCGAACACGAGTACGGCCTGACCTTCCTCGCCCCGCAAGGCATCTCGACCGATTCGGAACCGTCGGCCGCCGATGTCGCCAAGCTGGTCGAGCAGGTCAAGCAGGACAAGGCAGCGGCGATCTTCGTGGAAAACATCACCAACCCGCGGCTGATCGAACAGATCGCCAGCGAGACCGGCATCAAGGTGGGCGGCACGCTCTATTCGGATGCGCTGTCGCAGCCCGATGGCCCGGGATCGACCTATATCGACATGATGCACAACAACATCCGCCAGATCAAAGGCGCCATTCTCGGCAGTTGAGGGCGCCATTCGCGGAAAAGGCGGAGCCGGTCTCCGCCTTTTCGGCCGAGGACTTCCGGCCCGAACGGTGGCGCGACCTCAGTTGGAATCCTCACCGGAAACGTCTATCTCTGCAGAACGAGTTCCGCTGGCGGATTGCCGGCCACGTCGGAGGATGGCAAGACTCCGAGACAAACCAGATTGCGAGGATGCTGCGATGGAATACCGCGAAATCAGCGACGACTATTCGGTCTCCGGCCAGATCCAGCCCGATGACATCGCCGCCATCAAGGAAGCCGGCTTCAAGAGCGTCATCTGCAACCGGCCGGATGACGAACAGCCCGGCCAGCCTTCGGCCAAAAGCATCGGATCGGTGGTCGAAGCCGCTGGCCTCGCCTTCCGCTACATCCCCGTCATCAGCGGTCAGATCACCGCGGAGAATGTGGAGGACCAGGCCGAGGCGCTGGACGAATTGGAAGGCCCGGTGTTCGCCTATTGCCGCTCGGGCGCGCGCTGCACGAACCTGTACGGACTGATCCAGCAGTCGAAGGGCTAGATCGGCAGCGCGCCGGTTTCCTTCAGCGTCTCAAGCACGATCGCCGTCTTAACATGCTGCACGGATTCGTGCGGCAGGAGCACGCCGTTGACGAACTCCGACAACGACTTCAGGTCGGGCGTCACCACCTTCAGGATGTAGTCCATCTCGCCGGTCAGCGCGTGCGCCTCCTGCACTTCCGGCAGCCGCGCCACCAGTTCGCCGAAGCGTCGCGCATTGTCGCGGTTGTGGGTGGCAAGCGTCACCGAGATGACGTTGACCAGTGAGAAGCCGAGCTTGTCGCGGTCGAGCACCGCCCGATAGCCCTTGATATAGCCGTCCTCTTCGAGCCGCTGGCGGCGGCGCGAGCATTGCGAGGCCGACAGATTCACCCGCTCCGAGAGATCATTGTTGGTCAACCGCGCATCACCCTGCAGGAGCGCCATTATCTTGCGGTCAAATTGGTCAATGCGCGTCTCATCCATGGTCTTGTCTCTCAACATGCATGCTTCACGCATGACATCATCATTTCAAGCGTTTGAATGCAAGCACCATGCGCCGGCTCCGCGCTATCATGGCTTCAAATGGCCTTTCCCGGCCGAGCCAGCTTTGGAGGAATGCCATGGGTCCCTTCCCACACGACGCCCCGCCCGCCAAAATCAGCAAGGACAATCCTGCCGGCACCGATGGTTTCGAGTTCGTCGAATTCGCGCATCCGGAGCCGCAGAAGCTCGCCGAACTGTTCGCCCGCATGGGCTATGTGGCGGTGGCCAGGCATCGCACCAAGAACATCACCGTCTGGCGCCAGGGCGACATCAATTATGTCGTCAATGCCGAGCCGGGCTCGCATGCGATGAAGTTTGCAGACAAGCATGGGCCGTGCGCGGCCTCGATGGCCTGGCGCGTGGTCGATGCCAAGCATGCTTTCGATCATGCCGTCTCGAAGGGAGCCACGTCTTACGAAGGCGACGACAAGGCGTTCGACGTGCCCGCCATTGTTGGTATCGGCGGTTCGCTGCTCTATTTCATCGATGCTTACGGCAAGAAGGGCTCGGCCTATGACGCCGACTTCGAATGGCTCGGCGCGCGCGATCCGCGGCCGCAAGGCGTCGGTTTCTATTATCTCGACCACCTGACCCACAACGTCTATCGCGGCCAGATGGACAAGTGGTGGGATTTCTACCGCGAACTGTTCGGTTTCAGGCAGATCCATTTCTTCGACATCGACGGCAAGATCACCGGCCTGGTCAGTCGCGCCATCACCTCGCCTTGCGGCAAGATCCGCATTCCGCTGAACGAATCCAAGGACGAGACCAGCCAGATCGCCGAGTACCTGAAGAAGTACAATGGCGAGGGCATCCAACACATCGCGGTCGGCACCGACGAGATCTACGCAGCCACCGACAAGCTGGCCGCCAACGGGTTGAAATTCATGCCGGGCCCGCCGGAGACCTATTACGACATGTCCTATGCCAGGGTGAACGGCCATGACGAGCCGATCGAGCGGATGAAGAAGCACGGCATCCTGATCGACGGCGAAGGCGTGGTCGACGGTGGCACGACCAAGATCCTGCTGCAAATCTTCTCCAAAACCGTGATCGGCCCGATCTTCTTCGAATTCATCCAGAGGAAGGGTGACGAAGGTTTTGGCGAGGGCAATTTCCGCGCTTTGTTCGAATCGATCGAGCAGGATCAGATCAAGCGCGGTGTTATCAAGGTGGATGGCAAGGCGGCGTAAGGTCGACCGAACCAGCCTTCTTGCGGCGCGATCAATTATGACCTAAATTATGGTCATAAAGGATCGAACCATGAATGTTTCCATCGCCGAGGCCAAGGCTAAATTGTCTGAACTCGTCAGCCGCGCTGAAGCCGGCGAGGAGATCATACTTACGCGCCACGGTAAGGTGGTCGCGCGGATCGTACCGCCGGCAGTGACCGACCCCCTGCCGCGCATCGGCGCGTTGAAGGGCAAGATCTGGATAGCGGACGATTTTGATGAACTCGGTCCCGAATGGAACGAGTACGTGAAATGACGGACGGCCCATTTCTAGCCGATACCCATATCATCCTATGGTCGATTTCGGACGATCCACGTCTCAACCAGCACCACCGCACTATCCTCGCTTCGGAAGCGGTTGTGTTCGCAAGCGCGGCAAGCGTCTGGGAGATTGCCATCAAACGTTCTATCGGAAAGCT
The DNA here is from genome assembly GCF_002879535.1 of Mesorhizobium intechi. Lineage (GTDB taxonomy): Bacteria > Pseudomonadota > Alphaproteobacteria > Rhizobiales > Rhizobiaceae > Mesorhizobium > Mesorhizobium intechi. The sequence goes on along the minus strand of NZ_PNOT02000147.1, from coordinate 6,129 downwards.
CGATGCACCGGACGATCTGCCAACGCTGCTCCCAAGAATGCGCTTTCAGCCGCTCGGCGTAACCCTACAACATGCGAACGCCGTAGCCGGATTGCCCCACCATCATGGTGATCCGTTCGACAGGCTGCTGATTGCCCAGGCGCAAGTGGAGGACCTGATCATCCTGACGTCCGATCCGCATTTCGCCCGCTACAATGTCGCTCTGGCCTGATTGGCGAAAAATCCAGCCTCACAGCCCCAGCCGCTCAACCTCCGCCCTCCTCAGCTTCAAATCATAATCGAGCAAAAACTCGTCCAACTGCGGCGGTTCGACCGACGTGCCGGACAGCATCGCGTGCACCTGGCCGCGATGGTGGATGTCGTGCAGGAAGACATGGGCGAGGATGTCGCCGATCCTTTCAGGGATCATGCCGTCCTCGCGCCGGTCGGTGATGACACGGCGACCGAGATCGGCTTCCGACAGGCCATCGCAGAACGCGATCAGCCGCCGGTCCGCGGCCACCTGAGCGGCCAACAGCGATTGCGGTTCGTCGAAGGACATGAAATCATCATGGGCCGCGGCCCCGACGCCGCCCTCTTCGAGAAAATCGAGATAGAGATAATCGACCGCGAGGATGTGGTTGAGCGTTGCCTTGATCGACGGGAAAAAGCTGGTGCGCTCGGCCTCGAACTCACCCGGCTTGAGCGCGAGCACGGCGCGATAGAGCCGGTCGTTCGACCAGAGATTGTTGCCGGCCATGCGGCGTAAATGATCCAGCAGATTCACCGCTGAAACCTCCGTATCCCCTTATCCCTGGTATTTCTCGACCTTCTGCTCGATGGCGCCGAAGATCGAATGACCCGTACTGTCCTTCATCTCGATGCGCACCGTGTCGCCAAAGCGCAGGAACGGCGTTTTGGGCTCGCCATTCTCAATGGTCTCGATCATGCGCAGTTCGGCGATGCAGGAATAGCCGGCGCCACCGGCCGAGACCGGCTTGCCCGGCCCGCCGTCGAGCTTGTTGGAGACCGTGCCCGAGCCGATGACGGTGCCTGACACCAGCGGCCTTGTGCGGGCGGCATGGACGATCAGCGCCGGAAAATCGAAGGTCATGTCGACGCCGGCATTGGCGCGCCCGAACGGCTTGCCGTTGAGGTCGGCAAGCAGCGGCAGGCTGACCTTGCCGCCATCCCAGGCATCACCCAGCTCATCCGGCGTCACCGCGACCGGCGAAAAAGCGGAGGACGGTTTTGATTGGAAAAAGCCGAACCCCTTGGCCAGTTCCGGCCCGGTGAGCGCGCGCAACGTGACATCGTTGACCAACATGACCAACCGGATCGCGGCACGCGCTTCATCAAGGCTCGAGCCCATAGGGACATCGTCGACGATAACGGCGACTTCGCCCTCCATGTCGATGCCGAAGGCCTCGTCGGCCATGCGGATCGGATCGCGCGGCGCAATGAAGGAGTCCGAACCGCCCTGGTAGATCAGCGGGTCGGTCCAGAAGCTTGCCGGCATCTCGACGCCGCGCGCTTTGCGCACCAGTTCGACATGGTTCACATAGGCCGACCCGTCAGCCCATTGATAGGCGCGGGGCAAGGGCGAATGCGCGTCGTGCTCGTGAAACCGGGCTGACGGCACCGCATTGTTCTCCAGCGATTCCGCTATTGTGCCCAGATGCGGCGAGACCCTGCGCCAATCGTCGAGTGCCGCCTGTAGCGTGCGCGCCAGGAACGAGGCATCGGTGTACCGCGTCAGGTCGCGCGAGACGACGACGAGTTTCCCGTCGCGCGTCCCGTCCTTCAGTGTGGCAAGCTTCATGCGGTTTCCTCTCCTTGCAGCTAGACACTGCTTAGTTTCTTTCTCCTGCGCATGATCTTTTCCGGGATCATGCCAGCGCCACAACAAGGCCGTCGCGGGCGATCGTCAAGTCGCCGGCCCATGTTTTCCGGACAGCGGCAAGCCAGTCGGCCTCGCTGATCTCGGGGTCGTCGGCGGGAATGAGGTGGTTGAGCACCAGCCTCTTCACGCCGGCATCGCTGGCGATGCGCCCGGCTTCCCCCGCAAAGCTGTGGCTGGCGAGCAGATGTTCCTTGAGCCGAGCGCCATTGCCGGTTCTGGCAACAAGGCGCTCGATGCCCTCTTCCAGCATGGCCTCATGGACGAGAATTTCGGCATCCTTGGCGAAGTCAGCGAGCGGCGGAAAGAAAGCCGTGTCGCCGGAAAAGACCACGCTTTTGCCGCCTTGGTCGAAGCGCAGGGCAAAACAGTCAGTCACCGGCGGATGATCGACGCGAAGCGCCGAAACCTTCAGGCCGCGCTGCTCGACCACTCGGCCCTCGCTGAATTCGCTGACCGAAACCAGTTCGCGAATGTCAGGCCGGCCCTCGTCGACGATGCGGATTTCGATGTCAAACTCCATCGCCAGGCAGAAGCGCCGCCAGTAATGGCCGGTGCCCGGCGGGCCGAACACGTTGACGGGTGTCGCCAGCCCCGCCGTCCAGGCGGTGTGGATCAGCGGTCCCAGTTCCAGCACGTGGTCGGAATGCAGATGGGTGATGAAGATCAGGTCGAGCGCCTTCAAGGTGATCCCGGCATCGACCAGAGCGCGCGTCACGCCGAGCCCGCAATCGACGACGATGGTCCGCCCACCGATCTCAAGCAGCGATGAGCTCGGCCACGGCCCGCCTGGCCGCAGCGCCGGGCCGCCCTTCGAGCCCAGCAGCACCAGCCGGTCCGGCATTGGCTTGCCGCTCAAGACCAGTCGCCCTCGGGCGTACCATTGAAGCGCTTCTTCAGGTCGGCCCAGCAGTCGATGTAATTGTCCTGCCGGGTTTCGAGTTCGGCGCCGTAGCGGGTCAGCATCTGAGGGAAACGGGTTTCGAACATGAAGGCCATGGTGTTGTCGAGCTTGACCGGTTTCAGCTCCGCGCGCGAGGCCTTTTCGAAGCCAGGCGCATCCGGGCCATGGGCCAGCATCAGATTGTGCAGGCTGATGCCGCCGGGAACGAAGCCTTCCTCCTTGGCATCGTACTGGCCGTGGATCAGCCCCATGAACTCGCTCATGATGTTGCGGTGATACCAGGGCGGGCGGAACGTATCTTCCGCCACCAGCCAGCGCGGCGGGAAGATGACGAAGTCGATGTTGGCGGTGCCTTCCTCACCGCTCGGCGCCGTCAGCACGGTGAAGATCGATGGATCGGGATGATCGAACAGGATGGCGCCGACCGGCGAAAACGTCGCCAGATCATATTTGTAGGGCGCGTAGTTGCCATGCCAGGCGACGACGTCAAGCGGCGAATGGCCGATCTCGGTGAGGTGGAAATTGCCGCACCATTTGACGATCAGCCGGCAAGGCGTTTCCTTCTCCTCGAACCAGGCGCAAGGCGTCTTGAAGTCGCGCGGATTGGCCAGGCAATTGGCGCCGATCGGGCCGCGGTCGGGTAAGGTCAGCTTGGCGCCGTAGTTTTCGCAGACATAGCCGCGCACGTCCTTGTCGACCAGCTCGACCTTGAAGACGAGGCCGCGCGGCAGCACAGCGATCTCGCCGGGTCGTAACTCGATGACCCCCATTTCGGTGACGAAACGCAGGGCGCCGACTTGCGGGACGACCAGCAATTCGCCGTCGGCATTGAAGAAATGATCGTCGATCATCGAGGTGTTGGCGACATAGACATGGGCGGCCATGCCGGTCTGCCCGAGCACGTCGCCGGCCGTGGTGATGCTGCGCATACCCTGAATGAAATTAGTCGGCTCCTTGGGCATCGGCACCGGATTCCAGCGATACTGGCCAAGCGGCAGCTCGTGGTCGCCTACATTGGGGGCGGTCTTCCAGAGAGGATAGCTCGCCGCCTTGAAACGGCCGGTGTGTTTGACGCTCGGCCGGATGCGATAGAGCCAGGAGCGCTCATTGGTGCCGCGCGGGGCGGTAAAGGGCGAGCCGGAAAGCTGCTCGGCATAGAGGCCGTAGGCCGGCCGCTGCGGCGAATTCCGCCCCTGCGGCAGCGACCCAAGCAAGGTCTCGGTCTCGAAATCGTTGCCGAAACCCGGCATGTAGGAAAACGCCATCCGATCCTCCCTCATCCCGGCTCCAAGCTTCACAAAGCTCGGTCTACCGGTAATAGTGACCAAACTGGTTTCATCTGTAACCATCGAAAATGTAACTATCAACGGCCACGGCGCGCGTCATGGAACCCGACATTCTGGAGCTGGAAAGCTTCCTTCCCTATCGCCTCTATCGGCTTGCCGATGCCGTGAGCCGCGAATTCTCCAGGATTTACCGGGATCGTCACGGCCTGACGCGACCGGAGTGGCGCACGCTTTCTGGCCTCGGCCAGCGCGGCGAGATGACGGCGACCGAGCTCGGCGAGCAATCGGCCATGCACAAGACCAAGGTGTCGCGCGCGGTGGCCGAGCTCGAACGGCGGCGCTGGCTGACGCGCACCCCTGACGAGAATGACCGCCGTGTCGACCACCTTGCGCTGACCAAGGCAGGGCTTGCCGCCTATCGCGAGATGGTGCCGCTGGCGAAGGCGTTTGAAAGGGAATTGCTGGCTAGGCTGAGCCACCAGGAGCGGGTTGCGATTGTCGGCGGAGTGGCCGCCCTGGAGAGGGCCCTGGAAGGAAAGTAGCTGATAGTCCGACCAGACAGCGAAGGAACTCGACGTCTCTATCGATAGTCTTACCAGTCCATCACCACCTTGCCCGAACTACCGCTCCTCATCGCATCGAAACCCGTCTGGAAATCGTCGATGCCGATGCGGTGGGTGATCAGACCGGTCACATCCAGAGGGCCCTGCACGAGCGCGATCATCTTGTACCAGGTCTCGAACATTTCGCGGCCATAGATGCCCTTGAGATGCAGCATCTTGAAGATGACCTTGTTCCAGTCGATCTCGAAGCCGGTGGGCGCAATGCCCAGAATGGCGATCTTGCCGCCATTGTTCATGGTGTCGATCATGTCGCGGAAGGCGGGCGCAGCGCCCGACATTTCGAGACCGACGTCAAAGCCCTCGGTCATGCCGAGCGCCGGCATGACGTCACGCAGCTTTTCCTTCGAGGCGTCGACGACATGCTGGACGCCGAGCTTTTTCGCCAGCGCCAGCCGCACCGGGTTGATGTCGGTGATGACCACTTTTCGCGCGCCCACGCATTGGGCAACGAGAGCGCCCATGATGCCGATCGGCCCGGCGCCGGTGACCAGCACATCCTCGCCGACAAGATCGAAGGACAGGGCCGTATGCACCGCATTGCCCAGGGGATCGAAGATCGCCGCGACCTCGTCCGGCACATCGTCGGGGATCGGCACGACATTGTGCTGCGGGATCGCCAGATATTCGCCGAAGGCGCCGGGCCGATTGACGCCGACGCCGAGCGTGTTGCGGCACAGATGGCCTCGCCCCGCGCGGCAGTTGCGGCAGTGGCCGCAGACGATGTGGCCCTCGCCCGAAACGCGCTGGCCAACCTTGTATTCGGTGACCGCGGCGCCAAAATCGGCCACCGTGCCGACAAACTCATGGCCGGTCACCATCGGCACCGGCACGGTCTTCTGTGCCCACTGGTCCCAATTGTAGATGTGCACGTCGGTGCCGCAGATCGCCGTCTTCCTCACTTTGATCAGCACGTCGTTGGGGCCGATCTCCGGGACCGGCACCTCTTCCATCCAGATGCCTGGTTCGGCCTTGGCCTTCACCAGCGCCTTCATCATGTTCGACATTCTTTTGTCCCTTGAACCTCTTGATCCGGAATCGCTCTTCGGCGCCGGCCCCTCACGAAATCACGCCCAGCTCCCTGCCGACCGCGCCGAAGGCCTCGACCGCCCTGTCGATATCGGCACTGGAATGCGCCGCCGACATCTGCGTGCGGATACGCGCCTGGCCCTTCGGCACCACCGGGAAGGAAAAGCCGATGACATAGATGCCGCGCTTCAGCATGCGCGCCGCCATCTCCTGCGCCAGCGTCGCCTCGCCCAGCATCACCGGTATGATCGGATGATCGGCCCCGGCCAGCGTGAAACCGACTTTGCCCATCTGCGACCTGAAGCGCGCCGCATTGGCATAGAGGCGCTCGCGCAAGGCGTCGCCATTGCGGATCAGATCGAACACCTTGATCGAGGCGCCGGCGATCGCCGGCATCAGCGTGTTGGAGAA
>NZ_PNOT02000318.1 GCF_002879535.1 Mesorhizobium intechi | reverse complement strand
CTTCAGATGTTTTGGGAGCATTGCTACCGAAATCGCTTTGGACGACACGACGTTCATCCTCGGACCAAACGGCACCGGCAAAACCGCGGTGCTGCAGGCGCTGGCAAGAATGTTCAGTGTCGATCCTGCGCTGCGCAAAGTCAGACCCTCCGATTTCCACATTGCGGCCGACGAGTCGCCCGATGGGGCGCCGGAGGAGCGAAGGCTCTGGATCGAAGCCGATTTCGAATTTCCAGAGCTGGAACTGGACGATGATGCCGACATGCCCGCTGTGCCGGGCAACTTCGCGCACATGCTGATGGTGGACGACGACGAGCCTGTGCGGATCCGCCTACGCCTGGCGGCGACGCTCGACAAGGATGGCGATATCGAGGAGACCTTCACCTATGTGACCAAGACCGACGATGCTGGTCAGCCGACTGAGGAAAGCCGGGCCTCTAAGCAAGATCGCAACGCCGTTCAGGTGCATTATCTGCCTGCCCGCCGCGACCCGTCAGACCACATCTCCTATTCCGCCAATGCGTTGCTGGGCCGAGCATTGCGAGCGGCAGACTGGAGTAATGAGCGTGAGGCGATCAACGATCTCACAGCCCAGATTACCGCCGCGCTGAGCGGCAACGCCGCCATCGAAGGCATCGGAGAGTCGCTAACCGGGATTTGGGGCAAGCTTCACAAGGGTCAGTTCTTCGCCGACCCCGCGGTCTCGTTTGCGCAGAGCGAGATCGACACGCTGCTTCGCCATCTGAGCCTGACGTTCACGCCCGGCCATGGCGAGCCGCTCGTCGATTTCTCACGGTTGAGCGATGGTCAGCAGTCGTTGCTCTATATCTCAGTGGTGCTCGCAATGCGCGAGATCGGCGACAAGGTGCTCGCCGGCGAGTTGGATGCCTTCGATATTGACAAGCTGCGGCCCGCGATCTTCACCCTGCTTGCCGTTGAAGAACCGGAGAACAGCCTGTCACCGCATTATCTGGGGCGCGTCGTCCGTGCTGTCTCCGAATTTGCGAAAGGTCAGAACGCGCAGGCATTGGTGGCAACGCATGCGCCGTCGCTCCTGCGGCGTGTTGGGCCCGAAACCATCCGCTATCTGCGACTCGACGGCAATCGCTGCACGGTCGTCGCGCGGGTCGTGCTCCCGCAAAATGAGGATGCGGCAAAATATGTGCGCGAAGGCGTGCAGGCTTTTCCGGAGCTATATTTCTCTCGCTTCGTCATCCTGGGCGAAGGCGACAGCGAGGAGGTGGTGCTGCCGCGGCTGCTCGCTGCGCGCGGGATTCTCACCGATGACGCGTCAATCTCGATCGTTCCCTTAGGCGGACGGCACGTCAATCATTTTTGGCGGTTGCTGCACGCGCTCGGCATTCCACACGCCACCCTGCTCGACCTTGACCTTGCTCGCTATCAGGGCGGCTGGGGCCGGATCAAATATGCCGCCAGGCAACGACTTAAATATAGCGATGTCGCAAAAGCCGGCATCAATGATGACGATATCTCGGGGATTCCGGCCTGGGACAGCGACCAGGGATTGCTGGTCGATGACGACGGCTGGATCGAGTATTTTGAGGATCGAGGGGTGTTCTTTTCCTCTCCTCTCGATCTCGACTTCATGATGATCGAGGCGTTCGGCGAGGTGTACAAGGTCGACGATGCAGAGCGCGAGGAACCGGACGAAACCACGCTAAAGGCGGTCCTGGGGAAGCAGCATGACGTCGTCGACGGCCAATATACCAACGAACAACTCGAACTGTTTGATGCGTATCACCGTCGCTTCAAGCTCGGCAGCAAGCCGGCCTGGCACGTCCGGGCGATGGCTGCTCTCGACGATGCCGAACTCGCGGCTGACATGCCCGCTGTCATGACCGCGCTGTTCGACTACGTCGAAAGCGCGTTAGAAGGCCTACCGGAATGATTGCGGTTGAGCGATGGTCGCCCGCCGATGGACTTATGCTCGAGCCGAACGCGCTGGCTGCCACTACGGAGCGCGCGCGCAATGCGGTGCTGACCGCGGGCCCGGGTGCCGGCAAGACAGAAATGCTTGCGCAACGAGCGGACTTCCTGCTTCGCACGGGCACTTGCCGCTATCCACGGAGGATTCTCGCCATTTCGTTCAAGACCGATGCAAGCCAGAATCTCAAGGCACGCGTCCGCAAGCGCTGCGGACCCGAGTTGGGCGCGCGCTTCGATAGCCACACCTTCCACGCGTTCGCCAAGCGGATCATCGATCGCTTTCGCCCGGTACTTTCCGGACGCGATGCGCTCGACGCGGACTATTCGATCGGTCCGCGCCGGGTACAGCGCCAGTCAATCACCTTCGCAGATATGGTGCCGCTCGCCCACACGATCGTTGAAGCCAGCATGGTTGCGCGCAACGCGGTGCGGCAGACCTATACCCACGTATTTCTCGATGAGTTTCAGGACTGCACGGCCGAGCAATATGCCCTAATCCTTGCCTGTTTCGGTGGCACTTCGGCGATTCTGACGGCGGTGGGCGATACCAAGCAAAGCATTATGGGCTGGGCCGGCGCGCTCGAGGGCATCTTCCAGACCTTTGCCGATGCGTTCGACGCGCTGCCTAGCAACCTCTATCAGAATTTCCGATCCGCACCGGGGCTCCGCCGCATGCAGAATGCGATGGTAAAAGTGATGGATCCGCCGGCCGCGCTCGACGATGAGGATATTGTCGGCGATGAGGGCGAGATCCGTATTCTCCGTTTCGACGACGACGGAGACGAAGCCGCGAGCCTGACAGAACGGATTCGCGGTCTAATCGACGATGGCGTCGCACCCTCGGAAATCGCGATCCTGGTCAGCAAGCAGCAGCATCTCTATTGTCAACGCCTTACGGCCGCGTTCGAGGCTGCCGAGATACCGTTTCGCGAGGAAGACAAGGAACAAGATCTGGCGTCCGAGCCGGTCGCCTGCCTGCTCATCGACTTTCTCCTGATCGCCAGTGGCACACGGCAACCCGCCGCCTATCGCCGCTTGCTGGATTTTGTCGTCTTCAACTATGGCTATGACGAGGAACGCGAATATCAGCTGCGCTCACGCTGGGATCGCTTTGTCGACGACACCAGACGGCAGGTCGTGGCAGGTGAGGTCGATCTTGCGCAGGTGAACGACCTGCAAACGCTTGCCACGGCGTTAGTCGGTGAGGTCGGGCGCGACAATCTCGTCGCGCTATCGCCTGACTATGCGCATGGTGGTCGCCTCGATCAGTTGATTGAACAGATACTCGAACGTGCGCACCTATTGCTGCAAGGTCACGCGGACCCGGCTATAGCATTGGCGTCCTTCTCCGGCGACAGCGCCGTCCGCATCATGTCAGTGCACAAAAGCAAGGGGCTGGAGTTTGATACGGTTGTCATTCTCGGGGTCGAGAAGGAAACCTTCTGGGGTGAATTGTCGGCGGAACGCGCTGCCTATTTTGTCGGGATCTCCCGCGCCAAACAACGGCTTTGGCTGACCGCGTGTCACTATCGTCAGCGCCCGGACGGCGCGAAGCGCTGGACTGTCGAGCGCCGTGAGCATGACGAATTCCTTGGTTACGCGCCATAGTGGCAGTTGAACCTGCGCTGCGACAATGGTCGTCCGGCAGCGCGGGCTTCCTCGATCCTGGGCTTCTCTACCTCGCTCAGGGCGATCTGGGCGTTAACCCCAAGATCCCTCCTTTCATTCGACGATGAAGGGTTCACCCGCGCGAATGGGATGTTCAATAACTGCTCACCGGAGTAAACGAGCCAGCCGATTTGTTGAATAGGGCTCTGACAGCGCTGTTTAGTCACGTTGTGACACCCTGGACTATCGAGACATAGCCAATGCGACGGCAACCTTTCGAGTCGCCATCAAAGCTATCTCCGCCAATGTGAACAAAAGAAGAACAAAGAGTCGAGCGCGCCCTTGACGTGAGGGGAATATATTCCTTATTTCAGCGTGATCTTGAGCAGCAGAGGACCATGGCCCGGCGTCAATCGCGCTGGCCGGCGAAGCTATGGCGAAAACAGCGGAAGACAATTTTCGGATCGAGGTCTGGGATCGCGAGGAGCAGGCAGTATCAGAAATCATTTCGCGCTCCCCCGATTCATCCGTGAGTCAGGCTGCCTGGCAGGCCGCCATCCGGCGCCGGCCAGGCATGCTGTTGACCCACTACAACAGCAGGCATGTGATGGAGAAGATCCTGACGCCGGGCGAGGTGAGGATCCCGTCACAGACCATCATCGAGGGTAGTGTTCACGCCGGCCTCGATGTTGCTCTCGGCGACCTTCGCGAATGGCATGTGTTGCGGACCTGGTGCAGATCCTGTTCGCACCATGCAACGGTGAAGCCAGCCGGCCTCGTCAAACGCTATGGCAAAGGCGCTCTGTTCAGTTCAGTCGAGCGCGCACTTTTTTGCACGAGTTGCGAGAGGGGTGGGCCTGTCACATTGGAAAATCACAAGCTGCCACGCAATTGAGGGCCAAAGGGTGCAAGACTCGGCGGACCGCCGCGGGCGGGGCCAGTCGCTCCCACGTCCCGTCCGGCATGCGGCAATCGTCCGCTGTTGCACACGCCCGAAGGACTGCGGTTTATACGCCGTCTTTGAACCGCCGCCGGTAATCGGCATTCCTGTCGTGACAGCAAAGACCTCGTCGCTTACACTTTCGAGTGGGTGAGGTAATTTTGAAATGACGCATCGTATGTTCGTCGCCTTTGCGGGAGGTGGCGCAAAAGGCTTGATACACTTGGGCGTTCTTCGAGCACTTGAGGCACGAGGCGTTGAGTTCAAAGGGCTTGGTGGGACATCCGCCGGAGCTATTGTTGCTGTCTTGAAGGCGGCGGGGTTGACAGCTGACGAACTGCTTGACCCCAAGACGGGCCGGTCCCTTTTGCAGCAGCTGTCAGAAATCGATCCTAGCATTAGAACGCCGCGTGATTTCTTTGGTAGATGGGGTTGGAGAAAAATTCTCCTTTTCCGGGAGCTTCTTCCAATCCTGCCAAGCTTTTGCCTCTGCAGTGCCGGACTGTGCATTCTTTTGGTCTTCTTCGCAGGCTGGCTAGCGGCCGAGTCGTACTATGTTCTTGCCGGCATGATTGTTGTCGCCTTGACGATCGGGGCGTTCTTTACGATTAGGTTGTTTTTCGCAGGGTTGGCGCGAACTACGACTTTGTCCTCGGCGATTGGAACTTTGTTGCAGAGACGTTTGTTCCCGAGTGAACCAGGGCGAATCGTTGTCATGGGGGACTTTGGCCGCGACGATCGCCCGACATTAAAAATCGTTAGTGCGAACCTCAGCCGCGGGCGACTGCAATTATTTTCGCCAGAACGTACGCCAAAGGTGCCAGTGTCGGCGGCCATTGCAGCATCAATTTCGCTTCCCGTAATTTTTGAACCACTGTTCGTGGACGGAGATCTCCATATGGACGGCGGAATCGTATCCAATCTGCCTGCTTGGTCGTTCGACGAAGAGCGGGAGTTAGATCCGGATGCCATTACATTGGCGATTGAAATCCAAACCGCGACGGAACGCCGTCTGCTTTCAAAATTCAACTGGCTTGCGGCCTTCGTTCAAACGGGTCTCTTTGGTTCGTCCGAACTCAATCTCAGAGCTGCTGGCCGTGCGGAACGACTCGTTCTGTCAACTCGCCTCAGTCTCCTTGAGTTCGACCTTACTGCAGCTCAGGCGATTCAGGAGGTCGAGGATGCGGAACGTGCAGCCCTAGTGAGCCTCGACAAATGGTTGTTCAGGAGACCCGAAGCTTATCGCAACGCCTGCAAGACTACGAAGGCGTTGGTGGATGACGTCCTTGAAACCGTGCTTGATCAGTCTAGTCCGCGGGTCAGAGTAGCGATTGCGATGCCAGACAAGGGCTTCTTCAAGTCGTTGAGACTTCGCTATTCGACCGGCTATGACAGCTACCATGATGAGGGTCTTCTGGTACCTATCGAGGGTACAATTGTTGGCCATGCTTGGTTGAGCGGGGATACATTGTTTGAGATTGCGCCGCTTCCCCAAGAGTTCCGTATGGACGGACCGGAGCACCGTCTCCGTAGAAAGGCAGTCAGGCAGGATTTGAAATGGATACTCTGCGTCCCCATTTCCATCGGTGCAGACAAACGCCCGCGGTTTGTGGTCCAAATCGACGGTGGCAGCGTGATGCCGAAAGACGGGCGCGTTGACACGATCATCACCCGGATAGAGAATGACGTAAAGGAGTTCTTCGGTTTGTTGGCCGAGACCCTTAATGAGTTGGAGGACTCGGATGGCTTGGAAAAGTAGAAGCTTTGTCCGCCGGGAGAGTTCGAAAGCGGTTGCTAAAAAGGTAGACGCTGCAGCGTCAAAACATAAGACTGCGATGAGTAGCGTTGTGGAGGAGGCGCGAGCGCTTGCTCTGGATCGAGAAGCGGCGCTCAAGAAGATTTCCGATCCGCAGTTGCGCAAAAGTGCAGCGCAGTGACGGAATGAGCGTCATTGGGATCGGCCTCGATCTCATCGAGATTGAGCAGTTTGCAGCGCTTTACAAAATCGATGACCTCGACCTGCTAACTCGCTGTTTCACGAACCAAGAACTCGCCGATATCGCAGGAAGCCCGAACTGGGTTACGCGACTCGCTGCGCGATTCGCGAGCAAGGAAGCGGTTCTAAAGATTCTCGGTGGTCTCCAACAGGGAACGGCATTGACGGATGTGGAGATTGTGCTCGTAGATGGGCGTCCACAATTGCGTTTGTCGGGAGGCGCTCAGGCTCAAGAGCAAGCTCTCGGCATTTCATCCTGGCACATTAGCATCTCGCATACCGCCACAACCGCGGCCGCTGTAGCCGTTGCAGCGCGTTAGGCGCTTGCGCCAAATTCGGTGAGGTTCCACTTCGGAGGAAGAAAAAGGGGCTCAAGGCTGCCGTGTTGACGAAATGACTGCTTGATGCGAATGCGGCCAGCTGTTCCAGCATACTCAGGGTGTGAAACACGCGAATATTTGCTAATCTCGCAAAACAGATTCTGGCAGTCGATCAGCTGCAAACGTCGTTCACCGATCGGCTTAAACGACAAATCGAGGCGCTCGAACTCAAGTTCCTGACGGTCACACATGAGCTCGATCACGTCCGCCGGATCATGGTCATTGGCGTTCTCGAAGCATTTCGAGATGCCATCAAGAGCGCCTGGACCTGCAACCACGAATTCCGATTCCTGATGGTCCACCACGGTGGAGTAGTTAATATCGATCGCCAATTGATAGCCGAGAAACGGACCGATTGACGGATAAGATGTCAGCAAATTAAAAATTTGCTTCATAGACGTAGAGGCAATGAGGCTTTCGGTTATGTTCTCACTAAACATCTTTTCGATCAAGCAGAGATGACCGCGATGCTTTACTCCGTCCGTGCCATCCATCTTTACAGGTGGCATTATATACGCTCCTGAATAGATACGCCCTCCATTTTTCATGATCTGCATGAGGATGCGATCATAGAGGCTTCGATTATAAGTGCTCGTATGAATTTGGCCCAATTGCGAGGTAAGAACCTCCCAAGTTTCGATCTTATTGAAGATCTTAAAGAGCAGGGTGCGGAAGACCGTCTCGATAGGGCTTGGATCAAGGTAAGGATTATAGATGACGTGCTTGATCAGATATTGGCTGACGCGATCAGTAGCTCTGTAGGCATTTGTAAAACGGAACTGCCTCAATATCGGATCATCCGTCCACGGGCCTTCCTGACCGCTGATCCGCTTGAACAGGATTTCCTGCCGTTCTGCAGCAAATCGCCAATAGGCATCGAAAACAGGCGTTGGCCGCAAGCCGGCGAGGCGGTTCGAGCTAATCGTGGGGTTTTTGGCAGACACTGAACATTACGCTTCGACGGTGGCTTCTGCGTCCAGCGTGACATCGATAATTTTCATGAGCGCCTGAAAATGCGGATCGCTTCTCTTGGCTTCGTCGGCTTGCGCTACGCCCACGAAAACGTTGAGACGCTCGAGCTTCAGGTGCATTTCGTGTGCCATGAACTTGCCTAGCCGACTTAGGCCTAGATAATTGCCGTAAGCTTTCCGAATGATCTGCTGGGTGGCATAGAACGCGTTCACGATCAACCCGTCATCATCCGAGAAGGTGAAGCTGACCTGCTGGAGGCATGGAAATTCGAGCTGGGCTGTGGATGAGTAGTCGCGGTATGGATCAAAGGTTGTGGCCTGCCATTTTGAGCGCCGTCCGTGTGGATTGCGTTCGTATTCCTTCAAGATCCAGTCAAGCTGGTTGAGGCCGTTGTTGCCGCCTTCGTAGTCCACAAGTCTCTGAAAGTAAGAACCTCTCCTGTTATTTCGGGGGTTCAATTCCTGGATCCGCGGGAAGGCCTCGCGGTAGAGTTCGAAAAATGCCTCTCTGTTGCCGCCTGAAAGCAGATAGTGCTTTTGGGGAAAGATCGTAAACGCGACATTTTCGCAGTCCCGCTTACCAATGTCCCCAAGCATTTGGTCCAAGCCATTGCGGATGGCGGGCGTTTCTTGTGGGTCAAAGTTAGCATCGAAGCCGACGAGAGAGAAAATCAGCGGCGAAATCGAGCGTGTACCAGGCCTCATGAGTTCTCGGACAATCGTTGCCCAGCCCACGGATAAATTGCCCGCTTCGATCAGCCGAGGCGTCGAGGATCTATTCATCCACTTCCTCCAAATATCGATATTTTGCAAGCCCGACATATCTTTCCGGGCTGATTCTCACTGTCAGATCGCGTAGTCCAACACGAAGCTTTCCACTACCTCGCGAAACGGCTTTGAAGAGAGAGAAGTCGTTCACATCTTGTACATGCCGCAGTTTGTCGGTTCCGATGTCCGTCAATCGCGGGAGTAGGATGCCGTTGCCGATCTCAAGATCGGCGACCGATGGTTGCGAGTGACGATCAACGATCGAGAGAGCGCTTAGACCCGAGTTGGGAAAAACATCTTCGCGAATTCGCTGAGGTGTCCAACGTGACAGTTCTGCAAGCCGCTGCTTTGATAGGGCGCTCATGATGTAGGTCAGGTGAGTAAGCAGCGTCATGTAGCCAACGCCGAATTCGCTTGCCACGGTCGCCAACTGGAACGGGCTCGCGGTCTCGATTTCCCATTTTCGGACTGCAAAAGCTTGCCGAATTCCGAGGGTCGGCATCAATAGAAAGGTCGAGAAGGCGTCAGCGAGTATCTCCTCCGGCTTCTCGGAAGATTTGCGCTCGTCTTCCTTGAGTTCGTCGACCGTGGAGCCGTGACCAAATACGTGATGGCCGGCCTCGTGACCGCAGGTAAACGCTCTGCGTGGTAAAGGTCGCAACGACGAAAGCAGCATCATTGCGGGCGGTCCTTTCTTGTAGAAGCCCTCCATGCTGATGTCGACAAAACGAACGCGGATGCCGAGTTTTTCTGCCACATCGTAGACGTCAATCGGTTTGATCTCATCGGCGCCGACGCGGTCTCGCGCATCTGTTGCGGCCTGTGCCCCTTCGAGAATAAGGCTACGTTTGTTCATTGCCCCCGCCCGAACTGTTTTCATCATCGTCTTTTCGAAACACGGCGAGCGCGCGCATCAAACTGTTCAATGCGTCCGGACTCAGCTTGCTCAGTTCGCGAGCTGCAAGTTGCAGCTTCGGATCAGACGGATTGATCTTGTCAGGGCTTTCCCCGGCCAGATATGCGACCGATACATCGAATATCTCAGCAAATCGCATCAGTTCACCCGCACTCACACGTCGATTGCCTGCTTCAATCTCACTGATGGTCGGGCGGTGCATTTCCAGCATCTTGGCGACTTGACCCTGGCTCAGCCCCGACAGCCGCCGCGCTTCTTTGATGCGCGCCGCAATTATCAGCTCTTTATCCAATTCGCTCATCTCCTATTCCGCGGCGACGGTTACTGCAGCCTTGCTGACATGTTTGGCAAGGACGAGGTCGATACTCTGATTGATGGTCAAGAGGGTCTTGCCGTCGAGAGTCCCGAAGATGTGGACATCATTCGGAATGACGACGTCGAGTTTCTTGGCGAGCCAACTCGTTGCGACCGACCAGGTCGGGCTATCAAAATGCTTTAACACCTTTGCCGGGACGTCGCTGCCGCTAAGGGGAGGCAGAGTATCCCCGCAAGCCGCCTGAACGCGGCTGAGCACCGACATAAGGGCATCCTTGACATCATCATGAGTCATATGTACGAACTCCTTACCGAGTGGTAAGATAATCTTACGTAGCTGATTTTGCAAGCCCTCCTAGAAACGGCTGCCAATTCAACGGGACCAACTTGTCGTCTGGGGGTTTTTTTGTAGTGTGATAACCGGGCAGGAGATTCCGATGCAAAACCTCGCAATTGACGCTACCACGCTGCTGCGCTGGCAGCAGGAGCAGTTCGCCCACGATCAGCGCAACCACACGGACATTATTTGCCTGTCCCGTATCGACAGATTGAAGCACTATGGCCTTCACTACGCAAAGTATGCTGGACGCATTGCTCGTGCTGGCGAGGATAGTACCGTTGCATTGAAGACAATGGTAGACGCAGCACTGGTTTGTCTTAGTGCCGCGAATGCTCTCTCGCAACGCCTCGACAGGGTCATCGAAGCAGAAAGTTGTTCTGTCAAATACCGCATTGGAGTACTCGCGGATATCGCCGATGCTGGTGGACGCTTCTCCGATGCTTGTGAAAAAATCGACCATCTAGAGGACTTTCTCTCAATTGCCCGCGACGCGAACGTCGATGTGTTGAGATGGGTTTGGTGTGTCGCAGCCGAATTCGGTGCCGACTTGCAGGTCGAGATCACGAAGCGCCGTCAGCAACTCGCCGAACGTCAATTCCTCATCCCCCACCAAGCCCGATGACGCCGCCTCGTTTCCTTCTCATTACCGATACGCATCTTGCGGATGGCGGAAGTGAGCTCCGTCTTGATGACCTGTCAAAGACGACCATCCCTAGTATTAGCCATCCGACCCGCGAGGGAGAAATCGGGAAGCTGTTCGAAAGGATTGCAAGCGATCTGCGTGGCAAAGAACAGCGCCTTGACGGGGTGCTCTTCGCCGGTGACGCTCAGCGAAAAGGGCTCCCCGGTGGCCATAAGATTCTATTTGATTTGATCCTAGCGAACTTCGGCGAGTTCGGAATTGAGCCTGGACGGATTGTTGCAGCGCCTGGCAACCACGATGTCAAAAAATGGTCAGAGCCAAGCTCGAGGGAACGCTACGAGGCCTTTGCAGCCGTCTGGAAAGCAAACGGCTGCATCGTACCATGGTTGGATGGCGTTGATTCTCGGAATAGTGTCGATGCTTCGAAACATTTCCTTGCAGCGCACGACAATCGATGGATTGTCTATCCGTTGAACACCAGCAATTGGTCGCAGGTACAGGCCGAGTTGCCGAAAGATCTCGCAACCATCTGGAACGAGATCCCTGCGCGGCTGTCAGCGAATGCTGCGGAGCAAGAGCGATTGAGTTCGGCCTTAAATGGCCTGCGAAGCTACGATATGGCTCATGTCTCAGATGCCCAGCTCGAGGTGATGAGGGGGGTGATTGCTAGCGCGCCCCGTCCAGAATCTGGACCGCAGCTTCGGGTCCTTCTCATGCATCATCATCTTCGGGCGCCTGGCTTACGTGTCGAATTGAAGGCCTTCGAAAGTATCTCTAATTTGGAACAGATTAGAAGTTTCATACGGCAGGCAGAAATAAACCTAGTCATACATGGTCACAAGCATGAACATGCAGTTCATTTTGATCATTTGGGTGGCGAGCGCGTAGAAGAGGGGCGCCGTGTCGCTGTACTTTCTGCTGGCGCAATCGATGACGGCCGCGATACCGACGCTGCTAGAATCTTGGCAATTGAGGGCATCCCATACACGCCGACACTTCAATCCACCCGTTTTGGGCTGGCCCGCGGCGGCCTAAATGCGCCGATGGAGGTTGAGAAGCCGATTCGCCTTTGGATGATGACATCGTTAGCGGACGGACCCGAGATCATTCAGGGTAGCGACTTCAACGAGGTATATGCACGGGCTTCCGACGCGGCCCGAGAAATTGTGCCTCGGGGAACGTTGATTGTGCATCTCGATCTTCCGGCAAACTCGGTGCAACTGGATTTGCCAGAAGGATATCCGGAGGCCGCTAGCATATCGGTGCCCGAGCGGCAGCAGTGGTTGCGGGAGATCGTTGATTGGTGGCAGCTGCCGCAATCTCATCGCGACAAGAGCTTTCCCTATCCTCACGGGTCTCGGCTTCGGCGCTATGGGGGAGTGAGTGATCAAATTGAACGTTTGGCGACCATGCTTGAGAGCGGTCGCTCGTCGCCAACCCTCTCTTCGCGCGCGCTCGCCATCCTCGTCGATCCGATTCGGGATTTCGATGCCGGGAGCGAAAGGGAGGCGTTCCCCTCCTTCACCATGTTACAGATCAAGAAACGCCAGAGGAGCAATACCACACTGCTCGACATCACCGGTTTCTATCGCGCTCAGGAGTTCTCGCAGTGGTGGCCAGTTAACATTGCCGAGTTGCGGGCAATCCAGGTAAAACTATGTAGGCGGGTCGGTATAGAACCGG
The DNA here is from genome assembly GCF_002879535.1 of Mesorhizobium intechi. Lineage (GTDB taxonomy): Bacteria > Pseudomonadota > Alphaproteobacteria > Rhizobiales > Rhizobiaceae > Mesorhizobium > Mesorhizobium intechi. The sequence continues at coordinate 627 of NZ_PNOT02000318.1, read as the reverse complement.
GCCGGATAACCACTATTACAACGGAAGCCCGACTTGACGAGAGGGCTCCTGGTCAGGTCCACGTGCCGATCTTTGACCGATGGCTGGATCAGGCACCGCAGAACCTATTCCTTCTTGCGGGCATCCTTTCCCAACAAATCCACGAACATCCGAACGCCAAAGATTTGCTGGGTCAGTGGCGGCAGGCGCTCAGAGACTTTCTGGTCGTCGCGCAAGCTCGGAGTACAGACGGGTCGCCGATTTCCTCTGAGGGACTGAAAGCTCTTCGGGACTACATCGCAGCCCTTTGTCCCGCGGATCGACCTCGTCCGCAGTTCTTTTCCTCTTTCGTATCACTTGTCGAACAGAGTGAGCAGTTCGAAAGATCTGCCAAAGACACCAGCAGTTTCGAGATCTGGGCTAGGGTCGTCAAGCGCGTGGTACCGGAGATCTTGAATGCGACGACAAGCGATGGCCCGTGATATAAGTATGCGGCTTTGCAGGTGCCGAGATTGATCGTCGGTGGGCCGTCCACTGACCAAGGAAATCCCGATTGTCGAGGTCGCACGAGGGGAGAGATGGTCTTGGCCATCTCTCCCCCGCGATTGCCGCCTGCGCAGAGCGGGGCCGCCCGCTCGCAAGACGATG
>NZ_PNOT02000044.1 GCF_002879535.1 Mesorhizobium intechi | reverse complement strand
GGGCTAGCGCCGCTTGAGGGAAATTCAGGGATTTTTTTTCGCCCGATTATTTTCTGGGACCTTGTGGGGGGCTGAAAATCTCCAACGGATTAACAAATACAATAGGTTAGCTTGATCGATGGCCGAAAAACCGACCAATTTATTTCCCACAGCTGCCCGATCTGTGACCGAGCTCATCGCGCCGCCGGGCGCCTGGTTTGGTCCAGTCATGGCGATGGCCGACTCGTCGAGAGATCGTAAGCGTCGCCACGACGCGCTGCGGCGCGAGGGTGGCGCGATGCTCCTCATCAAGGTCCGGAACCTCGCGGCCCTTGCCGACTGGCTTATTGAAAACAGCCGCCTCCAAGCTTGGGACGACGGCAACCGTGCCGCCATCACGCGGGCAATCGAGGAATTGCTCGATGCGACCGTAACGCGTTCCCGAGCCGACCAAATCGAATGTGATAGCTGTTCCGAAACCGAGGAGATCCGATCAGATGATGTTTACGAAGCCGACCGCCGACGCTGACCAGAACCCGCTTGCCGTTCGGATCGAGGCGGCACGCGATTCCCTTCGGCTCCAGATGTCAGCATCGGCCCAGGCCGCTGCGGCCACTTACCGGGGCGCGCGCACTGATCGGGCCAAGGCGATGGAACTCCTGACTCAAAGCCTGCGGGCCGATTTTGCCGCCGGTGCCACCAAGTCCCGTGCGAAGTCTAACGAGCTCCAGAAAGAGGTCGACCGCCTCACCGTGACTGTGAACACGGCCCGGCAGGCGCTTGCTGATGCGCGGGCGGCATTCCAGCCGAAATTCCTAGAGCGCGCCGCACTGCCAGCAGCTTCATTGGCGGGCGAAATGTCGGATGCGATCGCGCTCGTCGAACTCGCGGCGGCCGGACTTGCCGACATCCACCGCTTCGCTATCCAGAACGGCCTTGTCGCTCCACTGAACGCTTATCGCGCGGAAGCCGTGCTTTCCACGGTCCGGGCGCTGCGACTGCAGCTCGCCGGAGGACGCTAAAAACCATGAGATACTCGGTCGGCAGTTCGTTGCGGGCGTTTGTGCGATGCGTCCAAGAGCAGACCGCCATCCTCCTGCGCCGGCCGGGCGCGTGCGTTGCTCAGGTCAAGGATGGTAAAACTCGCGAGCGCCAGCGCGTCCTATCGCGCGCCAAGGGCTCAACCTTCCCTCAGGGCGCCGGCCAAACGGTCGGCGCCCTGCCAGGGGGTCGAGCGGCATGAACGACCGCTCGGATCGTACCGCGGAAACTGTGGCTGCGATCCTTGCGGCGGCGATCATTGGCCTGCCAAACAAAGACCCGATCTCAGACCTGATCGGTCCACCCGGGGCGATAGATTTCGGCTCTGGTGCGGAGGATCTCGGCGCATTTGATGTGCCAGGTGCTTCCGAATCTCAGCAGATCGCAAGCCGCCGCATGCGCCTTGGCAGGGCCATATTCCGAATCTTGATCTGGCGGGAGCCGTTCGATGCGAAATGACGAAGTCATTCAGTTCCCAGCACTCGCCGCCGGCAGAATGCCGACACCCACGGCTGCGCCATCGAAGGCGCCCGGGACAGTTCTTAATCTCGTAAAACCGCGCGAAAACCGCGCCGCCGCCAATCGCCTGATGGCGAAGCTGGCGCGCGCCACAGGACCAGTCGCCGAGGTGGCAACCATCAGGATCGCCGGAGAGATCGGCCAGACGACAGTCCGGGAGGTTCAGCGGCAACTTGATGCCGCGCCGTTCGCTGAGGAACTCCATCTGAACATTAACTCGCACGGGGGCAGTGTGACCTCGGCGTTCGAGCTTTACGCCTCGATTCGCGAGCATCCAGCAGCTCGGAAGTCCGCGCGGGTGACACAAACCTGCGCATCGGCAGCTATTGTCGCGTTGCTCGCTGCAGACCACCGCTCCGCAGCGCCTGAGGCGCACCTTCTGGTGCACTGGAGTGCCGTCGATACTCTTTCCGCCAGACCATCGGACCGCTGGACGGCAAGCCGTCACCTTGATGCCGCCGACGCCACCTTGGCGGCCGATCGCGCAATGCTCGAGCTGATCGTCGAGCGCACCGGCGGCCGGCGAGATCTGTTCGCCCGGGAAATGTCGCACGAGAAAGACATGCCGCTACCAGCCGCGGTATTCGCTGGCTTGCTTCACGAGGTCGACGGCCTCTTCGCACCGTGTGATCCAACATGGCCGGAACGATGCCGGCGCCAGGTCGGGATGAGTGCGCGGATGATTGGCGCGCCAAACTTCCGATTTTCGCCCTCCTACATGGCTGCTTGCCTGGCCGCGCCGAGGTTCTCACGATGAAACGTCCGGTCACCGCAAAGACGCCTGCAAATCCTTTCGCCCAAGTCTGGAACGGCATGAAGACGCTGGCGGCGCGAGTTGTTGCGCTGGAGCAGCGCACGCCGACAATGACCAGGGTTGGCCCGGCCTATGCGGTCCAGCCTGGTGAGATCGCTTATGCGCGAGAGATCCAGCTCGGCGACCAAACGTTTCGGGTGCTTGTCGTCGACGACGATGCAGTCGCGACTGGGAAGCAGCGGAAGGGTCGATCGACAAAATGATCTCCGACCGCCGGCTGCTCGCCATCCATCATGAGGTGCCCAAATGGCCTTCATAGCCCCACTCGCCGGTGCCGCGGTCGGCGGCGGCCTGCTCGGCTCGATCGTCACCACGGCTGTCGGCGTCGGCATCAATCTGGCGATCGCCTATTTCTTCCCGCAGAAGATCAAGGGGCCGCGCGCCGAAAGCCTGAAGGCGCAGACCTCCCAATATGGCGATCAGCTCGCGCGCACCTATGGCTCGATCCGCACCGCCGGCGCAGTGATCTGGCTCAAGGGCAATCACGTCGACGAGCATGTGAAGACGGAGCGGCAGGGTAAAGCGCTTGGCCCGGAAGTCACGACGTACAGCTATACGGCGACCTTTGCCGTTGCCTTCGCGTGGAACGGGCCGTGTTCCGGGGTAACGCGCGTCTGGGCTGACGACAAGCTGATATTCGATGTCTCCGCCGAGGCGCTGCAGGACGCCGTCGATCACGGCACCGGCGCGATCGGCGTCGCCAAGGGGGCCTCAATCCGGGTCTATCTCGGCACCGACACTCAGGCACCGGATCCCGATATCGAGGCCGATCGCGGCGCCGGCCAGGTGCCGGCGTGGCCGGGTATCATCTATATCGTCGTCAAGAACTTGCCCCTCGACGAATTCGGTATCCGGGTTCCAAACATCGAGGCTGAGATCCTCAATTCGTCGAGCACCGCGACGATCAGCGTTGATACCGGCTTTTCGGCGACAAGCAGCGCCTACGGCAACGACACCAACGGTAATTACCTCGCGTCGAACCACGCTGGCAGTTTCTCGATCAACCGGCTGCCGGCCGCGACATCGATCTTCACCGGCAACGTTTCGTATACAGGGTCGGTCCACATCACTGATCGAAATGACGTCGCCGTGATCGGTGGCGCCGGCGATAGTGTAGGGTTCTATGACTGCGCGACAGGGGCTTTCAGGCAGGAAGTCACCGGGCTTGGCGGTCTGAACGAAAACAATGTGATCATGGATGACGTCAGCTTCGGCGGCGTCACCTATCTGCTTGTTGGCGTCTTCGCTTCGAGCCTCTCGCTTTTGACGAACATCGGTACCGGCTGGAGCCTTGTCTGGACGGCGAGCACGACACATTCGCCGCTCTCCTACCTGGCCACGCTTTCCGCAGGACCAGACTATGCTTACGCGCTGCGCGGCAGCATCTCGGGCACCAGCAAGATAGTCAACCGGCTCGGCTGGGACGTCACCGGCCTTTTGTCCGACACCGACGTCACCCTCAGCGCGCTCTCCGGTAACGCGGTCGCCTGCCACTACGATGAGGAGAGCGACAGTGTGATCGTGCTTGACGCAAATGGTCACCTCTACGTCTACACGCCTGACCTTTCCACGCTGCTGCGCTCGAACACTTCGACCGGCGTCGGAACGGTCGTGGATCTCGCCGAGCCCTTGATGTCGAAGCGCATGAAATCCGGATCAGATCTCATCGCCATCAAGTCGTTCACCGGCAATGACATCCGTGAATTCAGGGTTTCCGATCTCGCCCTCGTAAATACGTTCGATGCTGGCACATCGTCGTGGCCTCTGAAGACCAGCAGCGATCTCGGCCAGTACGGCCTCAACGAGACCTGGCAGGCCTTGCTTATCCTGCCTGGTGGCGGACCTGCTCCTGTCATTTGGTATTTGCCACGGCCGCTGAGGTTACCTGTGCCTGTGGCCGATGTTCTGGAATCGGAATGCTCGCTGACGGGTCTAGCCTGCGATGGTTCGCAGGCCACCGATCAAATTTTCAAGGAGACAGCATGATGTCGGGCGTCTTGTCAGCACTCTCATCGGCGATTTCGCCGGACGCCGTCATCGTTCTCACCGACGGCGCCGTCTACGATCGCGACGGAACGCTGTTGAAGGTCGCGCGAAAGGTCGCGGTATCGGAGCGCCTCCCGCTGGCGGTTGCCTACCGCGGCAATCTGGACTTCGGGGAAGACGTCTCCCAAAGGATCATCGCCGCCGCGGAGAGATCCGGTTTCGACCAGATGTTGGCCGAAATCGCAGCGGCCTTGCCTTGGCTGCCGAGTTCACCAATGCTGGAGATCCTGATCGCGGGCGTCTCCGAGGCCGCCGGGCCGATGCATAGGATGTTCCAGAACAGGCCGGCGAAATATGGCTGTGCCCCTTCGACGCTGATGGATCCCGGACCAATGCACTGGGGATTCGGCACCGATGGCAGGACCATCAACCTCGAGGCGATCGGTGTTCCACCACCGAGCGGAGATCACACCATCCAAGCCTGGCTTTCTCGGTATGGCGTCAGAGTGTTTGAATATTTCCGCAACCTACCGGTGCCGATCGATCCCTTTGACCCGACGACTGATCGACAGCACCTAATCGGCGGAATCCTCGACATGACCGTCGTGCAACGCGGCAGCGTAGCGACGACGATGCTTCACCGTTGGCCCGACAAGGTCGGCGAGAAGATTAATCCATCTCGCCAGCTTTCCCACGTCGCGTGAGACACAGAAATCCAAGGAGGGTATTCGCGTGACATTCCCGTGCCCGGTTTTTTCGCCGAAAGCTTCCGCAGCGCCTCCGGCGAGCGCGATCACCTACATCGGTAAGTTCGTCGGCAGTCAGTCTGGTGGGACCATCACAATCCCCAGCGTTCCGATTGCGACGGGAGCGTCTGACGTCGTTGTGGTCGGTTTCGTCAGGGAGGCTGCCTTCAGCACAACGATCAGTGGCTTGGCGGTAGGCTCGACTGGCGGGACGCTATGGGGGCCGGGCGACGTTGTGCTCGGGTTCATTACGGGCGGTTGGCTTGAATACTTTTTCTGCCAACCAGGTGCCTTGAGCACTGCCAACATCGTCGCCACAGTAGCCTCTGGGACCGTGTCGACTGGATATTTCTTCGTCTGGGTGCTGACTGGCACCACGGCGACGCCGCTCGATGCGGTATCCTCAGCGCAGGCGACCAGCACAACGGTCGCGCTCAACGACATCGAAACCAAGGTCGGCGGCGCGGTCATGGCGATCGGCATTTGCGAGCCGACGATCACCGGCTGGACGGAGACTTGGTCAGGAAGTGAAACCGTGGTCGAGGACGACGACCTTACCAGCAACACCGGAAATCACCGCATCGTCGCCTGCCACTTTGCGACCACCGCAGCATCGACGACGCAGGACCTCACGCTTACCCTTGCGGCGTCTCAGGCGCACATCGGCGGTGCGATCAGTTTCGGGCCTTAAGGATCACACCACGCCAGGATGCAGGATCTGCCCGATGTCGATCGTCGGCAGCTTTGGCTCAGCACGATCGGAGCTTTTCCATGCGAAGCCAGCGCCGGCCACAATGGTCAGAACGGCAAAAGTGACGATTGCAAATGCAAGCCGCCGCCTTTTCCGGGGTACCTTCACTGCACCGATTAGATCGTCGAAAACCGATTCCATGAGACGACGGTAACAGAAGCCGGACAAAGAAGGCGTTAACGCCATTGGATGGCGACCTCGACACTTTTCCTTCGCCGTGAACTGTGCTCGGCGAACAGCGCTACGTCGGCTTGTCAATAAGCGGTGTCTTCCTCGTCGGTGGCTTGTAGGCGGCAACCAGTCTGACGACGTCAGGAGAGACCGTCACGATCGGGCCGCCCAGGGTAACGGTAACGGCGTCCTTCTCGATCCGCGTCACGCTGCCGATCAGCTCGATTGTCTGGCCTTTGGCCACCTTCGTCGTGCTGTCTCGAATGGAATGCGGAAAGCCATAGGTTGGGATCGACAAGCTGATCCTGTCGTCGGTGACGCGTCTAAGAACAGTGGCGTCTATTGCCACCTCATCGCCAACATTTAGACCCCTAGCCATTCCGAGGAGTCTGGTGCGGGCGGCACCGGCGTCAAGTAGCGGAACCTAATATGCGCTGTGAGCTTATGGGTCGATGAGCACGCGCGGAATCAACTTCCTAGACCGATGGCTGGCCAACAATGTGCCCGAGACGACGAAGGCTGATGTCATTTCGGTCGATGAGCTCACGCACAAACTCATCGCAGACGCCAAAGCCCTCGGCATCAAGCGCGGCGAAATCGATGAAGAGGTCGACAGCCTCTATCGCACGATCCTCGATGCCATTGTGCATTACGACGCCGGCCTGTCCGAATAGCCTTGCCCCCGAGATCGATGCGAGGAATATAGTCCTCCCGTTGCGGCGACCCCCATCAAAACGGAGATCGCCAATGGCTAGGTCCAAACCATCAAAGCAGTTCTCGCACGAAGAGATTGAATGCTTCCTGTCGGCCGCGCGGAGGCGCTGCACAGGAGTATCGTCAAGCCGTTCATCTCGCCTCATTGCGAGCACTTCCGATCAACGCGGATCCTGCACGAGGCACTGCTGAAAGCCGTGCGGGAGGTGACCGGCAAGGAAGTCGAGTTCATCCAGTGGAATACCACTGGTCCGGTTCGGCCTCCTACGGCGGTGTAGGACAGCGGCGGCGAAGAACGCGCGCTGGTGAGGCCGCTAGGGAGTTTCTCTTTTAGCAATAGGCATCGCTGCGAGGACATCATCTCGCTTTATGCCTCCAAGGAAATCACACACTGCCGCCATCGTTTCCCGCACGTCAAAGACGGTGTCGCCGACTCGATACTGGAAAGAGCCGTTTTTGAAGCCAACGATGGAATTTTCGCCCCCGATCGGGCCGCCGCCTCCCTGGTATTCTTGCTTTGCAAACGGCATGCGGAGCGGGGCTATCCTACGTTTCATCTCAGTGATCTTGGATCCAACAAGAGGCACAAAACATCTGTTGTGCTGGTCCATCGTGCGCAACACTTCGTAAGCGCCTAGCGTGAAGAACCAAAAAAAGTCAGTGGCTCGCTGCCATTCGTTAAACACTTCGTTGGTCCCGGTATCGGCCATCAGAGCCTCGATCTCATCCCGCATACGCTGCAGCTTATCAGCTTGTGCCTGGGTATAGAGCGAGAATGCCAGTAGCGGCTTGGCTTTAAACATTTCGGTCAGAACATCAGCCGGCATGGGACTTCCTTAACGCAAGGCGTGTGATCGGCGGCGGTTAACATCAGACGGTCGCTCAATGCACAAGCTGATCGGATGGCGCCGGGATCGACGTCGGTCCGCATATCGTTCCGGACATCAGCGTCGGCCTCCGCTGGTCGAAGCATTGGGTCGCAGAAAACCTGGACATCATCCACGGGCCGCGCAAGAAGTATCTGCACGACTATCCGGTCTATTTCCCGCAGGCGCCGTCGAACCCGCAGCAACCTTATTGCTACCCCGACGACGCGCTCGGTGAGTTTCGCAAGTGGTTTCGCGAGACGTATCTGGCAGATCATTTGCCAGATTACCTGAGCAATCAAGCGCGCATTGGCAAGATCAAGCCTGTGGTTGCCACCAAGG
>NZ_PNOT02000301.1 GCF_002879535.1 Mesorhizobium intechi | reverse complement strand
GGGCTAACGGAACCGTTTCACCGCAATTTCCCCCAATATAGCAATCTTCGCGGGTTTTTCACGCCCAAAAAAGCGGTTGTGCAAAAATCGTCCCCGCTTTCACCAGAGGAGGCGGCCAATGAGGCGGGAGGCGATGAAAAAAACGGCCGCGATTGCTCGCGGCCGTTTCGGCAAATCTTTGGAGCCCGATCAGCTCCGCATGAAATGCTCGATCTGCTCCGACAGCATGCCGTATTCGCGCGAGCCCTTGCCGGTGCGCTTCTCGATTTCCATCAGCTGCTGCTGGGCGCCCGACAGGTCGCCGATCTGCAGATGCGCCTCGCCGAGATATTCGCGCACTAGCGTGTAATTCGGGTCGATGCGCAACGCTTCCTCGTAATAGCCGAGGCCGACGGTGACACGTCCGGAATGACGATGCGAATAGCCGAGATAGTTGAGAATGCGCGGATCCTGCTTGTTGGCGGCAAGGGTGAGCACCGAGATCGCCTCGTCATAGCGCCCGGCCATCGCCAGCGCATGGCCGGCGTCATAGATGCTGTCGTCGTCCAGCATGCCTTCCTGCGGTGCGACGCACTTCTTCTTCTTCTTGTCCCAGACCTCTCCCTTCTTGCACTGGGTGACAGTCTGGTCGCTGCCACCGCTGCTACTGCCCGCCGCGAATACCGGGACGGCGAAGAACTGCAGCGCGACAAGGGCAGTCGCGGCCTGGATCAGCATTCTTTTGTGCATCGAAGCCTCCTTGAGGGGTGAGAATGCAACACTAACGCCAAGCGCCCCGCGTTTCATCCCGGAAAAATTCACGTGGAGAACATCAGGTGACGGAGGCCGGAAATTCGCTATCATCCGCGCAAACGACTGACGGAGATGGCCCGTGCAGCGGCGGCTCGAAAAGGACTGGGAACTCTCGATCGGCCCCGATACGGTGCGCCTGTTCATCCTCAAGGCCAAGGCACTGAGCGCGGCCGTCAACGAGGACTATGCCGACGGCGCCGAGCACGAGATCGAGTTCGACGGCGACACGCACGACAATCATCATCATGACGGCCTTGCCGAGGAAAGCTCGGAAAACCTGACCGAAGAGGAACTGCGCGAACTGATCAACGACCTCAATGTCGATGAAGCCGCCGAACTGGTCGCGCTCGCCTGGGTCGGCCGCGGCGACTATGACCCCTCGGAATGGGTGGACGCCGTGACGGCGGCGCGCGAACGCGCCAACAAGCGCACGGCCAAGTACCTGCTTGGCATGCCGCTGCTCGCCGACTGGCTGGAGGAAGGCCTCGAAGCGATCGGCGCGTAACGCAGCGGTAACCGATTGTGATCGGGGGAAAGCGTCCGTCCAGGCAACTTCAGCATGCCGGCGCCGTTTCGGAGCGATGGCAACGCTGAGCTTTTCCCGACTTTGCACCTTGGCGCTGCTCCTGGCGGCTGCGCTCCTGCTGGCGATGCCGGCCGACGCCAAACATCGTCACAGGCATTTCCAGCCGCTATCCCCGCGGATGGATCAGTCGTCAACCCAGCGTCTGGCCCAGCCATTGAGGCCGAAAAGCAAGCACCGCGGCAGATCGCGCGGCAAGCAGCAGGTCGCGCCAAAGCAGACGCCAAGGGAAACGCGGGAGCAGCAGACCTCGCCCGCGAAGGTTCCTGTGCCCGAGCCGCGTCCCACGGATGCGCCAAAGGCCGACGCCGCACCGGCGGAAGAGCAAAAGACGGAAGGTTCAAAGGCACCGGACGCCTCCAACCAGGTCAATGAGGAAAAGTCTGGCCAGGCAAAGCAGGCACATCCCGAGCCGCCGGTTCCCGAACCTTCGTCCCGAGAGCCGTCAACCGAAACGGAGAGCGAGCCGGAGCCGCCAGCCGACGTGCCGATCCCGACACAAAGACCCGACACGGCGGAACCAGGGGGTCAGCGACCGGCCGTTGCGCCGCAGCCGCCTGAAAAACCGGCAAATGGTGGCGACAAGCAGATGCTTCCCGACCCGCGCTCGGCCGACCGACCTGGCGAAAAGATGCCCGCCGAGGAAGTTGCCTGCCGCGATCGGCTGAAGGCGCTCGGCGTCGAATTCGAGGAGCACAGCGCGGAAAGCAATCCCGAAATCGGCTGCTCCATTCCCTACCCCCTGGTGCTGAAGAACCTTGGCAAGTCGATCGCCATCGCCCCAGGCACCGAACTCAACTGCCCGATGGCCGAAGCGGCGGCGCGATTTGCCGCCGACGTCATCCAGCCAGCGGCGAAGGCCGAATTCGGCGCCGACCTCAAATCGATCAGCCAGGCATCGGCCTTCGTCTGCCGTCCGCGCCACGGCACGGGGAAACTGTCCGAGCACGCCTTCGGCAACGCGCTCGACATCGCCAGCTTCACCTTGTCCGACGGCAGGAAGGTCGAGATCGGCCCAACGCCGCCTGAAAAGGATGCCAAATTCCTCAATGCCGTACGCAAGGCCGCCTGCGGTCCGTTCAAGACCGTGCTCGGACCAGGCGCCGACGCCGACCACGCGCTGCACTTCCACCTCGATCTCGAGCCGCGCAGGCATGGCGGCACGTTCTGCCAGTAAGGCCCACAACGAATCGCCGCCGCATTTCCGCCGCAGGCGTGAATGCGGGCGCTGAGTTTTCCTTTACCCTTGATCGTTAAAATGCCGGATATCCGGCCATGACCCCGAAAAGTGGAAACCGGTTTTCGGAAACGATCATGGCCAGGCAAAAGCTAGAACCCGATGGGGATCAGGTTCGGGGACAGGATTCCGCCAATGCCCGGCAAATTTCGCGCCTTGTTTTCCGCCACCGCGCGCCGATCGAAACCGGCGACGCTGCTGGCCGCCGGCCTTACGCTCGCGTCGGTTTCGGCCTGCAACACCGGCAGCGTGCTGTCGTTGCAGCCTGCGGTCGATGTCGGCGCGCAAACCGCGGCCGTGCCGCAATATACCGGCATGCAGCGGCTTGTCCCGTCCAATCCCTACATGACGCAGGCCGCCTATCCGCGCATGGATGAGCCGATGTCGCCGGTCGAGCAGATACCGGCCAGCGAAGTTGATTGCCGCCAGCAGCTGAAGCGCCTCGATGTCGCCTATACCGACCTGGCGCCGATCCATGAAGGCCAGTGCGGCATCGACTATCCCGTAAAGGTCACGGCCATCGGCAGTGTCGAGATGAAACCCGCCGCGACGCTGACCTGCGACATGGCCGCCACCTTCGCCGCCTGGACGAAGAACGAACTCGTTCCCTCCGCCCGCTGGCGCTACTTCTCCGGCGTCAAGACCATCCACCAGGGCTCGAGCTATTCCTGCCGCAACATCGCCGGCGAAGGTGTCTTGTCCGAGCACGGCAAGGGCAACGCGCTCGACGTGATGAGCATCGAGCTCAACAATGGCGACGACATCGACGTGCGCAAGCCCGGCCTGTTCGCCTTCCGCACGCGAGGCTTCCTCAACAATGTGCGCGCCGATGGCTGCCAGTATTTCACCACCGTGCTCGGCCCTGGCTACAATTACGACCACCGCAACCATTTCCATTTCGACATCAAGAACCGCAAGAGCGGTTACCGCGCCTGTCGCTAGCAGATGATCAGTCAGGCCCGGCGCCAGCGGTCGAAGCGATGATGTGCCGTGCCACCAGATCCTGGACGCGCCAGAGATTCCGGTCGTGGATACCGCTTTCCTCCAGCTTGCTGACGGTCCTGAACAGATATTGCGCCGACGAGCCCCAATGTCCGGCGGCCCGCGCCAGCGTGTCCGCAACGTGCTCCGGCGGCAGCCGTCCTGCATAGGCCCTGCCATCTGGTGCAGCGACGAAGGCCAGGGCGCGCAGCGGACCGTCCCTCGTCCGGACCTTGATCCAGCGCGGCACATTGGTTGGCGGGTTGGCATCGATCTCGCGGCGCATCAACTGGCCGAGTTGCCGGAAATGATCTTCGGCGGGCAGCCGGTAAACAATGCCGTTGCAACTGCCGCCGCGGTCGAGAGCCAGCATCAGGGCCGGCAATTCGCGGGTCCCACGCCAGCGGGTCAGTTTCAGACAGAATGAGCGGTGCCACCCTGGCGCCGTGGCCGGGCGCTGCTCGACAGGAACGAATTCAGGATTCCAGATCAGCGAGCCGTAGGCAAACACCCACAGCGCTTCAGGCCGGTATTGCGACAGGAGTTGCTCGACAAGGCCGTCGAATTCCGCGTCGGTATGCTCGGCTGTTCCAGGCTCGGGGCCGGGATCCGGCTCGACGCGCTCGACCCTCTCGACAAGGTCGGCGGTCAACGCCATCGGCCCGCGGCTTGTCGGTTTCCCCTTCATTCCTGCCCCCGCGCAAAAACGATGGCTGACAATAGACCGGCTGCGCATTCCTGGCCATTGATTTCCAAGGGCTGTCAGGCAACAGATACCGCACGGATCGAGCCTTCTTCATGAGCCCACGAAGCCTTCGGCGACGCGCGACAATCTGGCTGGCGTCCTTGCTGGCCGCTTATCTGGCGCTCGCCTATGTCGCGGCGCCGGAATTCTGGACATTTCGCGACCGCGGCTTTCGCGACCAGCGCTTCGAAATGGTGACGCACACGCCCCAAGGCATTCCGGGCGACCCGATCAATGTCGGTCTTGTCGGCACCGAAAGAGAGGTGGTCCATGCCTTCGCTATTGCCGGTTGGGACACCGCTGACGCCGTCACCTTGAGAACCGCCATCGACATCGGGGAGAGCGTGTTGTTTTCCCGCCCCTATCCCGATGCGCCGATGAGCCGCCTGCTGTTCGAGGGCCGCGCCCAGGATCTAGCTTTCGAAAAGCCGGTGGGCGACAGCGCCGACCGGCGCCATCACGTCCGTTTCTGGCAGACCGATACGATCGGCGACGATGGCCGCCCGCTCTGGCTGGGGGCCGCGAGCTTTGACCGCGGCGTCGGCCTCAGCCACGACACTGGCGCCATCACCCATCACATCGGTCCCGACATCGACGCCGAACGCGACTTCCTGATCGGCGACCTCAACGCTGCCGGCCTTTTGGCATCGACCAGCGACATGGCCGGGATCGGCGTCACCAGGACCGGCCGCAACGGCGGCGGCGACCCCTATTTCACCGACGGCAAGGCAATCATCGGCGTGCTTAAGCAGCCGCAGTGAAATGGGCCTTGAGAGAGGGCCGTGGTCGGAAGCGGTCTAACAATGCATGGTCTGTGCGACGCCGCGTAATCGTACCGCTTCATCAGCCCGAACTGTCATTTTCTAAAAATGCTGCCGGACTATTTTCGAGCGACCCGTCCCAATGCTATTGAGCCCTCATGCTATACGTCGAAATCGCTATCGTGGTCGTCCTCATTTGTGTGAACGGCCTTCTGGCAATGTCCGAACTCGCCATCGTTTCATCGCGCCCGGCACGGCTCAAGGCGATGATCGACCGTGGCGTCAACGGCGCCGGTCGGGCGCTGGATCTTGGCTCCAATCCCGGCAAGTTCCTGTCCTCGGTGCAGATTGGCATCACGCTGGTCGGCGTGCTTTCCGGCGCCTTTTCCGGCGCCACGCTGGGCGACCGGCTGTCCATGTACCTCGCCTCGATAGGCATGCGCGAAAGCGTCGCCGATCCGCTCGGCGTCGGCATCGTCGTTGCCGTCATCACCTATTTCTCGCTGATCGTCGGCGAACTGGTGCCCAAGCAGATCGCGCTGCGCGACCCCGAACGCGTCGCCGCCCGCGCGGCCCCGGCCATGACCATCCTCGCCACCGTTTCGGCACCCCTGGTGTTCCTGCTCGACATTTCCGGCCGCGCCATATTGTGGCTGCTTGGCCAGCGCGGCGAAAGCGACGAGAAGGTCACCGATGAGGAGATCAAGATGCTGGTCGCCGAGGCCGAGCATCACGGCACCATCGAATCCGACGAGCGGCGCATGATCGCCGGCGTCATGCGGCTTGGCGACCGCGCCGTTCGCGCGGTGATGACGCCGCGCACCGAGGTCGACTGGATCAACCTGCAGTCCGACGACGCGACGATCCGCAAGTTGCTGATGGAAACGCAGCATTCGCGCCTGCCGGCGGGTGACGGCGGCGTCGACGTGATGGTCGGCGTCGTCCAGACGCGCGACGTGCTGGCCGCGATCCTTGCCGGCCGCACGCTCGACCCGCGCAAGCATGTGCGCGTCGCTCCCATCGTCTACGACCAGGCCGACGCGCTCGACGTGCTCCACAAACTCAAGGAATCCGACGTGCCGATGGCGCTGGTGCATGACGAATACGGCCATTTCGAAGGCATCGTCACGCCGGCCGATATTCTCGAAGCCATCACCGGCGTGTTCCGCGCGGACCTCGATGCTGGCGACGAGGAAAACGCCGTCAAGCGCGAGGACGGTTCATGGCTGCTCGCCGGCTATATGCAGGCCGACGAGATGGCCGAGATTCTGGGCTTCGACCTGCCCGAAAACCGCGACTACGAGACCGTCGCCGGCTATGTGCTGTCGCACATGCACCATCTGCCGGCGACCGGCGAATGCGTCGACGCGCAAGGCTGGCGCTTCGAGGTGGTCGACCTAGACGGCCGCCGCATCGACAAGCTGATCGCCACCCGCCTGCCCGGCACCCACCGCGAGGCGGTGCGGTGATTGCCTGAATGTCAGCCCGGTGGATTGCGCGCCGGCGACAGCTACCGCTCCGTGAACGCGCGAGCGAAGGAATCGAGCATCGGCCGTGCCAGATACCCGAAGAAAGTCCGATCGCCGGTGTTGATGAAAGCCTCGACCGGCGTTCCGGGATAAAGCTGCTCGGGCTTCACGCCGGGCGGCAGGTCGGCGGCAATGCTGAGTTTGACGCGGAAATAGGGCTCATGCGTGGCCTCGTCGATGAGCCGGTCCGCGGAAATTTGTGCCACGGTGGCTGAAACCTCGGGGGTGAGCCGCATGTTCAAGGCGGACAATCGCAGTTTCGCCGGTTGGCCGACACGGACCTGATCGACGTCCTTCGGCCGCAGCCTTGCATCGACGATCAGACCCGGTGCCGTGGGCAGGATCTCCATGATCTTTTCACCGCGGGCAATCACGCTGCCCTTGGCATTGTAGCTCGACGATACCACGATGCCCGCCGCCGGCGCCTTGATCGTCGTCCGCCGCAGCACCGCCTCGGCCGCCCTGATCTGTTCCTCGATGTCGGCTAGGTTGGAGCGGACCTCGTCCAGCTTCGTCAGCGCCTCTTCCACGCGTTGCGTGGTCAGTCGCTCGATCTGCTCCTGGGCTTCGACGATCTGGGTGTTGACCGCCGCCAGATTGGCTTCCAGCGCCCCGGCCTGCCCGACGAGATCGGCCTCGCTGCGCAAAAGCTGCGAGTATTCGGTTCGATTGGTGAGGCCCTTGTCCAGCAGGCTTGTCTTGATGCCGAGTTCCTTCTTCACGATTTCGGCTTGTTGCCGAACGGCCTCTTTCTGGGACTGCAATCCCACCACGGACTGCCGATGCATGGCCAGTCGTTGGGCGAGGATCGATTGTTCCGATCGGAAGCGGGCGAGCCTGGCGTCGAATTCCTTTTGCTGTTCACGGATCAGGGCTTCGAAATCGGCCTGGAGCGATGCGGGCGCCGGTTTGGTGATTGGCGCGAGCCTGTCCAACCCGTCGCGTTCCGCCTCCAGCCGCGCCGCCCCCGCCCTGAGCGCGATCGACTGTCTCGTCAGCCGGTTGAGCTCGGCCCGTGCGGCTGTCGGATCCAGCACGATCAGATCCTGGGCCTGTTGCACGTGATCGCCGTCATGGACCAGCAACGCCTCGATGATGCCGCCCTCCGGATGCTGGATCAGGATGTTTCCGCCGGTCGCGGCGATCGTCCCTTGCGTGATCACCGCTCCGGACAAGGGCGCGCTGACGGCCCAATAGCCAAAGCAACCCAGCAATAGCGCCGTTGCCGCGTAACCGGCGAATGCCACACGCCTTATGTTGGTGCGCGGGTTGCCCTCTTCCCAGGCGAGGCTCTGCACCACCATCATCTAGGATCCAAAATGGGAGTGACGCGCGCGGATCGTCGTGGCGAAGGATCCTGTCACCACCGTATTCGGCTGCGCGGGAAGGCCCTTGCCGACGACCGAATGCCGCAGCACCTCCCTGCTTGGGCCGAAGGCTTCGATCGCGCCGCCGCGCAGAAGCATCACACGGTCGCAGGACGCGGCGATCGAAGGGCGATGCGTGATCACGACCATCGTGATGCCGGCCGCCTTCGCGGCGGCGAGTGCCGCCTCGAGCGCCGCTTCGCCGGTGCCGTCGAGATGGGTGCTGGGCTCGTCCAGGACCAGAATTCTGGGATTGCCGTAGAAGGCGCGTGCCAGCCCGATCCTCTGGCGTTCGCCGCCCGACAGCATTCTGTCCGACGGACCTATCAATGTCTGGTAGCCGTCCCGCTGCGCCAGGATCAGCTCATGCGCCTCGGCCCGCCTTGCTGCCTCGATGATCGCGGCGTCATCTGCATCGGGGTCGAAGCGAGCGACATTTTGCGCGATCGATCCTGGAAAGAGCTCGACCTCCTGCGCGAGGTAGCCGACGCGCTTTCCGAGCTGGTTCTCGTCCCATGTCCTGAGGTCGGCGCCGTCGATCCTGACCGCGCCGCCGGTTGGCCGGGCTGCGCCGACAAGCAACCGCGCCAGCGTCGATTTGCCGGCGCCGCTCGGGCCGACGATGGCCAACGCTTCGCCGGCGCCGATTTGGAAGTTCAGCCGCTTGAGGATGGGTTCGGTGCCGGGCTGCGCATTCGGCGCCAGGAAGAAGACGTCCTGCACGGAAATCGCGCCTGCCGGCTCGGGCAGGATCAGTTTGCGCGCTTCAGCCGGACGCGCCGCTAACGCCGTCTCCAGCCGCTTCCAGGCCCGCCGGGCGTCGGCGATCTGCCGCCAGGCGCCGATCAACTGGTCGAGCGGCTGCAGTGCGCGCGACGACACCAGCGAGGAGGCGAAGATCATGCCCGCCGTCATCTGTCCCTTGAGCACCAGCCATGCGCCCGCGCCCAGGATCGCCAGTTGCAGCATCATGCGCAGCGCCCGCGAGGCACCGCTGAAGATCGCATTGGCACTGGAGGAACGGTCGTGCAAGGTGAGCGCCGCCGCCACGTGCCGTCCCCAGACCCGCGCGGCGTTCTCCACCATGCCCATCGCTTGCAGCGTCTCCGCATTGCGGGCAAAGGCATGTTCCGCCTGGCTGGCCAAGGCCGAACGCTCCGCGGACAAGGCGTCGTTCCTGCCGATGGCAAGCTGGTTGGCCACGACCAGCAAAAGCAGAAGCGCCGCGCCGGCGACCGTCACCCAGAAAAGCACCGGATGGATGAGATAGAGCAAGGCGAGGAAGACAGGGGCGAAAGGCAGGTCGAACAACACCGCCACGCCGCGCGACCTGATGAAGGCGCAGACCGAGGCGAGGTCGCGCAGCGGTGACAGGCCCCCGGCACGTTTCGCGCCAAGCGAAACGGCGAATGTGCTGGCGCCCAGTTTCTGGTCGAGGGTCGCCGCAACGCGCTGCGTGTAAACGGCGCGGATCGCGTCCAGGAGCCCGAGGACAGCGAGCGTCAGAACCGCCATGGCCGAAAGATAGACAAGCGTCTCGACGCTGGAGGACGGTAGCACGCGGTCATAGACCTGCAGCAGGTAGAGCGGAACCACCAACAGCAGGACGTTGATCAACAGCGAGAAGACACCGACGTCGGCGATGGCGCGCATGAAGACCGGACGCAGGCCGGACGGTCCAGTCATTTCCAAATTTCCCAACGCTGCATGTTCCCGCGACCTACGCGTGGCCGCCGAACTCGGAACCGCCGTGCAGCGTGCTGTTGCCGTGCGGTGCGACACTGTGCGTGCCGACGCTGCTACTGGTGATGTTCAGGGCGTTTGCCGGCGCACTGTCCAGAGTGTAGGCGCGGACGTAGTCGATCTTCATCTCGGCCGGCGTGGCCAGATGATCGGGAGGGGCGCCGGCCAAGCCGCCGACCGCGAGATCGACCAGCATGTACATGGGCTTGTTCATGTCGGACGGCGTCGCCGTTTCCGCGACCTGCACGCCGTCATAGGTCCAGACGAGCTTGTCCGGCGTCCAGAGCAGGCCATAGGTGTGGAAGCCGTCGGGGTTCGAGACACTGACTATCGACGTGACCTTGGTGTGCGTCCCCGTTTCATTCGAGTGCGCCGTCATGATCAATGAGTTCGGGGCCTGGCCAATCGTCTCCACGACATCGAGTTCCGGCGGCCACGAACCGTCTTCCGGAAGCAGCCAGAAGGCCGGCCAGGCGCCGGCGTGCTCTGGCAGGTCGGCCCGGATTTCGAAATAGCCATAGGTCTGCGAGAAGGAATCGTGGGTCGTCAGGATGCCTGAGGTGTATTCGTAATTGTTGATCAGCGGCTTGATGTCCGCCGGCGCCTGCGCCGCGGTGATGGTGAGCACGCCGTTGTTCACGCTGAACGGATGGACGGAACTCGTCGGTGCGTAATTGGCGTCGATATACCATTGCAGCTCGTTGTTGCTGCTCAAGGTGCTGCCGTTCGGCGCTCCCCACCAGAAGTTGGAATCCCACGTTCCGCCCTGGCTATTGTGAAGGTTCAGCGTGTTGAAATCGTCGCTGAAGGAGAGCTGCATCCCGGATTTGTCGATGGGCAATTCGAACTGGCTGGGCTGCAGCTTGTCGATGGTCGTGTCCTTGAACTCGAGGATCTCGCCGGACCCGAGGTTCAGCAGCACGTTCGATCCCGCCTGGACCATGCTTGCGTGGATGGCGTCGAACGAGGTGAACCCATAGCCATTGAGGCGGACGGTGTCGGTGGCGGCAAAATTCGCTATCAGGTCGCTTCCGTTGCCTTTCGAGACGATGAAGGTGTCGTAGCCGCCGCCACCATCGATCAGCACATCGTTTCCCGCGCCGCCGTCCAAAGTCTGGTGCCCGGCCTTGGCGGTGATGATGTTGTCCAACCCATTTCCGAAAGCATAGTTGTTGGCGTTTGTAACGACGAGATTCTCCACATTGTCGGGGAGCTTATAGCTCATCCATGTGCTGATCGTGTCGATGCCTGCCCCAGCGGCGTCAGCCACCTTGTTGCCCGCCGCATAGAGGTAATAGATGTCATCGCCTGTGCCGCCGTGCATGGTGACGTTGACACCGGATGCTCCGTAGAATGAGTCGTTTTCGGGGCTGCCGTACAAGTCCGGCCCGGACCCCGCCGCCGAGTACCAATGGCTGGAAGCGCCGCTGTAGGGAAGAGGAACGCCGAGGGCGTTGACGAAGAAGCTCATAGGACAAATCCTCCTCGTGATGCCTGGCCTGCTCGGATCGTTCGACAGGAGTTCCAGGCGGCCGCATCCGGACCAACGTTGCCATGCACGATTCCGCTCCAGGAGCTTGCCACATAGTTCACCATTACATCGACCCTTCAGTGACGTTTTCCGGACTGAGAGCACAACAACCCGACGAATGGTCTACGGAATGTAATCCTCCCGACAAAATATTGAATAAAATTTTACAGCAGGCACGGATCTAGCTACGGCCACATTTGATTCAGGTTACGCAAAAGCGTTCCGTGCTTTGATGAGGTCGTGCAATTCTTGCTGTAAAAACCAGGTGTCGACGCGTTGTTGAGGGTGCTTCCCTTCAAACCGCGACTTCGATCGGCTCGGCAAGTCTCGGGTTGGAGCGCGCGGCGATCAGGCAGCTGGCCACGATGAGGCCGGCTCCCGCCAGCGTCGTCCAGGTCACCGCCTCGTCGAAGAAGAACCATCCGAGCGCGATCGCCCAGATGAAGGCCGAATATTCGGTCGGGATCAGATATTGTGCCTCGGCGCGGGCATAGGCCCAGCTCATCAGGAACTGGCCGGCGAGCGACAATGCCGTTACGCCCGCGAGCGGAAGCCAGAGATTGACGGGCAGCGCAATGGCGAGCCAGGGGGCCGCCAGACCAAGCATGATCGCAACGCAAAGGTTCTGGAACAGCATGATTTCGACGGGCTTGGCCAGCAGCGCCTGCCGCCGGGCGAGGATCAGATTGTAGGCATAGAACACCGTCGAAACGAGCACCGCCGCCGTGCCGAGCAAGGCATCCCTGGCATAGCTTGCGTGCCCGAACTGGCCGGCCACGATGATTGCGACGCCCGCAATGCCGGCGAGCGAGGCCCAGATCGCCCTGCGCTGTATCCTTTCGCCCAATAGCAGCGCGGCCAGCAGGAGCGCGAACAGGGGCGCCACGAAACTGAGGCCGATCGCCTCCGCCAGCGGCAGCCGCGCAAGTCCCCAGAAGAAACACAGCAGGACAATGCCGACAATCATCGCGCGCAGCGCATGCAGCCTCAGCACCGAGATGGCGGGAAGCGAGCGCGGCCCCGCCAGCCAGCCGGCGCCCGCGACCAAGGTCGCCAGCATGCTGCGCCACAGTACGGTGTTGTAGACGCCGACCGCGATAACCAGCACCTTCATCGCCGCATCCATGCCGGACAAGAGGAAGATGCCGAATGCGCAGACGAGCACCGGGATCATGGGGGAAGCGGCGCCGGCCAGGCTGGATGATTTCACGCGGGCTCACTCGAGGCGATGGATGCAAGCTGACATATCAGGGCAAAAGGACAGGGCCAGATGGCAGCCTCGCCCATGTGGCGGTCCAACGTGTCCGTCCCGCGGTAATCGCGATTCGCACTTTTTTGCAGCAGCTGTCGATTCCGCCGCCCCTCGTTCGTCGTATCATCGAACCAACCCAACCAAGGAGAAGACCATGCGGTTCATGATGCTGATGATCCCCGGCGGCTACGCAGAGGCGGCGCCCGACGTCAGGCCCGACGCCAAGGGGGTGGAGGGAATGATGAAATACAATGAGGAGCTCAAGAAGGCCGGCGTGTTGCTGGCGCTGGACGGGCTGCATCCGCCGTCATCGGGCGCGCGGGTCAGCTTCAAGGGCGGCAAGCCCGTCGTCACCGACGGGCCGTTCGCCGAGGTCAAGGAAGTGCTGGGCGGCTATTGGGTCATCGACGTGCGCTCTCGTGAAGAAGCCATCGAATGGGCCCGCCGCTGCCCCGCCGGGGAGAATGAGGTGATCGAGGTTCGCCGCGTCTTTGAGATGAGCGATTTCCCCGAGGACGTCCAGAAGGTCGTTGAAGGCTTCAGCGAGTTTAAGGATTGACGGCCACAGCCACCATCGAAGCGGTGTGGCGCATCGAGCAGCCCAAGCTCACCGCCAGGCTCGCCCGTTATCTCAGGGATATCGGGCTGGCCGAGGAGGTCGCCGGCGATGCCTTCCTGCTGGCGCTGGAGCGCTGGCCCCGGGACGGCATCCCGCGCAACCCGGCCGCCTGGTTGACCGAGGTCGCCAGGAACCGGGCGCTAGACCGGCTGCGCCGAACCACCATGATCGACGGCAAGCACCGCGAACTCGCCATCGACCTCGCCGAACTGGAGCGCGCGATGCCCGACATCGAGGCCGTGCTCGACGAGGATATCGACGATGACCTTTTGCGGCTGATCTTCACCGCTTGCCATCCCGTTCTGCCGGCCGAGCAGCGCGCAGCCCTCGCCCTGCGTCTGCTGGGCGGGCTATCGACAGCCGAGATCGCCCGCGCCTTCCTGGTGCCCGAAGCCACCGCCGCCCAGCGTATCGTGCGCGCCAAGCGGGCGCTTCGCGATGCCGCCATCGCCTTCGAGACGCCGCGCGGGCAGGAGCGGCGCGAACGCCTCGCTGCCGTGCTGGAGGTGGTCTATCTCATCTTCAACGAAGGCTATGTGGCGAGCGCTGGATCGGACTGGCTGCGCGCCGATCTCTGTGGCGAGGCGCTGCGCCTTGGCCGTTCCCTGGCGGCGCTGATGCCTGATGAGCCCGAGGTGCAGGGGCTGGTGTCGCTGATGGAACTCAACGCGTCGCGCTTCCTCGCCCGCACCGGCAAGGCGAGGGAGCCGATCCTGCTGCTCGACCAGGACCGCGGCCGATGGAACTGGTCGCTCATCCGGCGTGGCCTCGACGGCCTGAACCGCGCCATGACCCTGACATCGACACCCGGCCCCTATCTCCTGCAGGCGATGATCGCCGCCTGCCATAGCCGCGCGGCAACCGCCGCCGACACCGACTGGATCGCGATATCAGCCTACTATCAGGCGCTTGCGCTCTCAGCCCCCTCGCCCATCGTCGAAATCAACCGGGCGGTGGCCGTCGGCATGGCGTTCGGACCGGCACAGGGCCTCGCCATCGTCGAGGCGCTGATGGACGAGCCGCGCCTGAAGGACTCGCATCTCCTGCCCACGGTGCGCGGCGATCTTCTGGAAAGGCTGGGGCATCAGGCCGAAGCCCGCGCCGCGTTTCGCCAGGCCGCAGGATTGACCGGCAATGACGCGGAGCGCGCCCTGCTGCTCGCCCGTGCGGCTTCACCTTCGGACATTCGCTCCTGACTTCTTCACACCGATGCCGGCGCCCGCCCCTTGCTCGAGCGCGCCGAGAAGCAGCTTCGCGGCCACTGCCGCCCCGTCTGAATGGACCGTGCGGGCCAGAGTGGTTGCACATGCAACGATCTCGCTCGACAATGCCTGGCTCTGGCATGGCGGGCAGCGATGCCCACCTTTTGTCCTCCGTGAGATGGAACGGGTGCACCAGGCTGCAGGTCCACCGTCTTGTCGTGCCGAAGGCCTAGCTGTATCGTTCAGCACAGTGTCGGCGCGTGCCTCCGCAAGGAGGCGCCAGCGACCGGAGGCGAACCGTTGAGTTCAGACCAAGCGCCAGACACCCAAAAGATCATTGCCTATGGCAGCGGCAGGACCGCATCGAAATACATCGCCTTCTCGGCGTTGGTTCTCGTTGTTGGGCTTGTCGTCGCCTTCGGCAAGGATAATTGGCTGCTGGGTATCCCTTTGGCGGCTGTGGCCGCCGTCATGATTGTCTGGCAAATCAATGGATTGCTGACCGCCCGGCCGCTGTTGCTGTTATCGCCGGCCGGATTGCGCATCAACCTCGACGGTTATGTCTTTCTCGACATCCCCTGGCGGGAAGTGGAAGGGATTGCCTCACTCACCCTTACATTCGAGGTTGTGACGAAGCGATGGTACGACTTTTCAGGGGGCACGCCGAGGTATTCCTTGGGCAAGGATCAGTATCGGGACGTCACCGCGCTACAGGTCTCCGAGGCGTTCGCGGACAAGACGGTCTTGCCTCTATGGAGGGCTGTCAACCGAAACAGCAGGGGGTTAAGGCGGTTCGGCATCGGTTTGGCGACCTTCATGCCCGCCCAGAACTCCACGGCCTCGCGACTGAGCAACATTTTCCCTACACAGGACGGCAAACGGTTCGTCATACTGCCCCATAGCGTGCTTTCCGTCAGCCGCGACCGGCTTCGCACCGAGATCGAGGCCCGTTTGCGCGCTTTCGATAAAACTAGCGCCACAAGCTAGACGATTGCCTCGGTCGCCTTGGCGAGCATCCGGCGGCGGCGGCGGCGTCGTTGGAAATCGTGGGGGGAGCCTCCATCCGGCCCATCGGATGAACCGGTCCTGACGGTACGGTGCCCGTCGCCCTGTCAAGGCACCAGCACGACCTTGCCGGTCGAGCGGCGCTCATCCAGCAGCCGGTGTGCCTCGCCGGCCTGGTCGAGCGGAAAACGGCCGCCGATCGCGACCCGCAGCCGCCCGCTCGCCGCCAGTTGGAACAGTTCCGACAGGCTCGCACGCAACACCTGTGGCGACAGCAGCGGCAGCAGCGCGAAACCCCTCAGCGACTGGTTGCGGCCGATCATGGCTTCCAGATCGGAAGCCGCGAGCCCATAGCGGCCGAGCGCCGCGAACATCAGTTCTCCGCGAGGCGCCAGCGCCTGCAGCGACAGCGCCGTCAGGGCGCCCCCAACCGTGTCGTAGACGATGTCTGCGCCCTCCCCGCCCGCCAGCTCGCGGACGCGCGCAGGCCAGTTCGACCTGACGTAATCGACAGCCGCGTCGGCGCCGAGCGACAACGCAACCTCCAACTTGCCCGCGCTGCCGGCGGCCGCGATCACCTTGGCCGCGCCCTTTGCCTTGGCAAGCTGGACAAGCAGCGACCCAACGCCTCCGGCGGCGGCCGGCACCAGCACCGTCT
>NZ_PNOT02000203.1 GCF_002879535.1 Mesorhizobium intechi | reverse complement strand
GGCGAGCATGGTGCCTGATCGCCATGGGCGCAGGCCGCGTTCGGCTACCGGATCGTCTGAGCCGCGCCGCCCGCCGAGATCATTTGTGGAAGGCCGAGACGCTCATCGCGACCTGGGAAAAATCTGCTCGCAAACCCCGTTCTCCCAGGACCTGACGATCCTGCTCAACGCGGCGGCGCCGTCATATGTGATGTCGTCCCTGGTAAAGATCGGGCCAGCCGCCGACTGATGTTCCAACGACCGGCTATAGACCGTTTCCAAACCACCGTCGCCATATCGGTAGAGTTCAATAAGTGTTCCGACCCTCGCATATCGCAGGAAGGCCCGGGGCCGGCCGGCCTCCATCACGACGGTCTGCACGTTGATCACATTGTCGGCCGGCTCGTAATAGTCATAGCACGTGGTGAGGATGGTGTTCGGTCCATATTCCCAATACTCTTCGTAGCGTGCTTCGTGCGAAACATAATCGTCGATGCAGATCACACGCCGCATCCCGTCGAGACGCGCGCAGAGGCTCGCTGCGAGCCTCTTCGGCCTCTTTGTCAGCGGCCTGCCCGGAGCATGCCGGTATTCCCGTTCGATTCCGAGCGGCAAGGCCGAATAGACCGGGGAACGGGACCAGACTTCGTCGGCCGCCTGCTTGCTGGCTTGCCTGGCGAGCGGGAGATATCGGCGGCCGGCCTGCTCGAACCGGCCTTTCAGCTCGGTCAGGCCTGTTGCCAGCTGTTCGAGTTCGTCATGGCTTTCCATTACGCCTGGCCCTGATCGCGAATTCAATTTCCTGGGACCCGGACGTTACCGTCGCCGCGACCTCCAGGCGGCGAGCAAGCCAGCCCCAACGAGGAGCAGCAGAACCGCGTGGAACACGGTATCGCCCGGCGTCTGCCGCCCCAAAACCGACAGCGATCGTTAAGGGGCAGAGCTGCGTGCCGCAAGGCGCGAAGGCCTGCACGACAAGGGCCACGGCCAGAGAGCATGCCGGCCATACCCAAAACAGAACAAGGCCAAGAGCCAGCACTGCCCCGATTGCCGCTTCGGCGGTCATGGCACGCGCATTCGAAACCGGAGACGAGAATCCGTGGCATGGACCAAGGAAGCAAGTCCGCACAGCACGGTCTCGACGGTGAGAAGACGGCAAGTTTCGTGTGATGGATCAAGGTTTCACCCTGCCTGCGGCAAATCCGGCGAGATGCGCGTAACCACGCACCACCCGCTCGCGTTCAGGGTAGGAGGCCACCGCATCGATATCGTCGAAGCCATCGGGCGCCCGGGCCTCCACGAGATCGATCACTCCTTCCGGCCCGCCCTTCCGGTTGGAATGGACGATTTGCGCGGTGGCGGG
This sequence comes from Mesorhizobium intechi, assembly GCF_002879535.1. Classification (GTDB taxonomy): domain Bacteria; phylum Pseudomonadota; class Alphaproteobacteria; order Rhizobiales; family Rhizobiaceae; genus Mesorhizobium; species Mesorhizobium intechi. The sequence continues at coordinate 49,334 of NZ_PNOT02000203.1, read as the reverse complement.
ACGTCGCTCTGCGTCATACGCACCGAGCGCGGCCTCCACGGATCCATGGGCCCGCAGGTGTTCCGCCAAGGAGCGCGCATCGATGATGGCCTGGCTCGCGCCGTTCGAGCCGACCGGATACATCGGATGGGCGGCATCGCCCAGCAGGGTGACGCGACCGAAGGACCAGCGCGGCAGCGGGTCGCGGTCGCAATTGGGGTATTCATGAAACGCGTCGGTGGCGTGGATGACCTGTGCCGGATCAACGTAATCCAGATGGAAACGGTCGCGCACGAATGGCAAGACCTTTTCGAGGTTGCCTGGGCGGCTCCAGTCGCCAAGGGTGAGCTTTCGGGCTTCTGCCTCCCGGCTTCTGGCCATCACGGCCCAGTTGGTCAGGCGCATGCCCGGATCGTTGGAAACGTTCTCGATCGGATAGAAGACGAATTTGGCCTGGTTGCCGCCGGCGATCGCCATGGTGCGCCCATCCCGCCATTTCGGCCACCGCGTGGCGCCGCGCCAGAGCATGACACCATTCCAGATCGGCGGCCCCTCGTCGGGGTAGAGTTTGGCGCGCACCGTGGAATGAATCCCGTCGGCGCCGATCAGCAGGTCCCCGCTGGCCTGCAGAGGCTTTCCGGCCTCGGACGGGAAAGCAATGACCTTGCTGCCGTGCTGTTCGAAGCCCGTCACGCTGCAGCCGGTCCGGATGGCGTCCCGTCCCAACCGGTCGATGACAGCCTGGTGTATCAGGCCCAGCAATCTGCCGCGATGGATGCTGAACTGCGGCACGGCATGGCCCGCATCGAGGCCGCGCAACTCCCGCCAGACGATCTGGCCGAACCTGTTTGCGTAGATCAGCTCGCGCGTCCGGATCCCGGCCGCGTCGAGCGCGTCCATCAGCCCGAGCTCGGCCAGCAGGCCGACAGCGTGCGGCAGCATGTTGATGCCGACACCGAGTTCGCGCACGGCATCGGCGCGTTCGAATATCTCGACTTCGATTCCAGCCCGGTGCAGGAAGAGCGCGGTCGTCAGTCCACCGATGCCGGCGCCCGCGATCAGCGCCTTCACGATCCTGCTCCCGATCGCGGATATTCGAGTTGCATGGCGACGATATCGGCCGTCGCTTGCCCATACCGGGCTGCGATGTTCTGCAAGGCCTCCTCGAGAGCCTCGGCTGGCCTTTTGCTTGCCCATTCACGGGGCAATCGCTCGCCGGACCAGATTGCGGTCACCCTATCCGGAAGGAGGCGCACACCATTGCGCGTCGTCACGGCTGTCGGATAGGCCGCGAGCAGCTCGACCCGGGAGCGATAGGTACGCGACCACGCATCGGCCACGAGCGCGAGCGAGACTTCATCCAGCTTCGGCTCGAGCGCGATGCCGAAACGATCCCGGCTCCAGACGGCGAGGCTGTTGCCCAGAATGGTCGTGGCGAAGGGGCGGGTCAGCTTGAAGGCAGCGCTGTCATGCCGGGAATCCCAGCGGTCCAGATCCAAGTCCTTGGCGACCGCTTCCGCCTTATCCCGTCCAGCGATCGCCTCGATCAATGTCAGCATCATCGGCATGGAGGCCGTGATGCCCGTGGTGGTCGCAACGCCCCGGTCCACCACCATGCGCCGATCCCCAACATATCGGATCGACGGATGGCGCTTCAGCAGATCATCGAGATAGTACCAATGAGTGGTTGCCCGCCGGTCATCGAGAAGTCCGGCAGCGGCAATGACCTTGGCACCGGCACAGATGGCGATGATGACCGCACCGTCTTTTGCCTGCTTGCGCAGCCACGCGATGACCGTTGGATCGTCGTCGCGGCTCATGGCCGGCACGATCACATAGTCGGGTCCTTCTGGATGGCGTGCATCGAAAGCGTCGATCGTCGCATCGGCTTCGACGCTGAGGGCCGGATAGAGTGTTACGGGACCGGCTTCGGTCGAAAGGGTTACAATCTCGCCAACGTCCGCCCGCCGTAAGATCCCGGTGGGCATCAGGTAGTCCGTCGTCTCCGTGGCGTCGTTTATGCCGACGACCGCAACAAGCGGCCGGCTGCGCTTCGGTGGCTTCAGCGCCGCCAGCATCACGTCCATTTCCGCCTGCGGGACCGGCGGCGCCGCGAAGGCGACAGGCCCGGCTGGCAGGGTCGCCAGCCACAGGCCTAAACCCGCCAAAGGCAGGAAAACAAGGGCCAGTCCAGCCCAGATGAAATAGCGCATGGACATCCGCCTTCCGATCGGAGGTTGGTTTTAATCCGCAGGCTATCGAGGGCCCTCCCTGGCGGAAATGACAGAAACAGCGTATTTTCTGCCAATGCATCATGTCGCGTTCGTCGTTTATCCCGGCTTCGAGCTCCTCGACATGTCCGGGCCTGCTTCCGTCTTCACCAGCGCCAACCGCAGCCTCGCGCTGAGCAGGAAGCCTCCGTTCTACGCCGTCGACTTGGTATCGGCGGCGGGTGGCCCGGTGACGAGCAGCAGCCGGGTCACTGTCGAGACACGAAGCCTGGAAGAATGTGCCCGCAAGGCGCTTGGCACACTCCTTGTCGCCGGCGCGGAGCGCGAATACCTGCTACCGGCTCTGGCGGAGCCGGCCTGGGCAACATGGCTTCCCAAGCTGGCTGGCAAGGCGCAAAGATTCGGCTCCGTCTGTTCCGGGGCGATCATCCTTGCAAGGCTTGGATTGCTCGATGGGCATCGCGTGGCGACGCATTGGGACGCCTGTCGGCCGCTTGCCGCCGCCTTTCCGACGGTCGCCGTCGATTCCGACTCGCTCTACGTGGTTGACGGGCGGCTATGGACTTCGGCCGGCGTGACCACCGGCATCGACATGGCGCTCGCCATGGTCGCCCGCGATCTTTCCGCCGACATTGCAGGCGAGGTCGCCAAGCGGCTCGTGCTCTATGCGCGCCGCCCCGGCTACCAATCCCAGTTCAGCCCTCTGCTTCGGGCGCAGGTAAAGGCCGACAGTCCTTTCGCCGAGCTGATCGCCTGGATCCTGGCAAACCTCGATGCACCTCTGGACGTTCCTGTGCTGGCGGATCGCGCCGGCCTCAGCGAGCGGACGTTCCACCGCAAGTTCGGCGCCGCCACCGGCCAAACCCCGGCCCGCTTCGTCGAGACGGCGCGCCTCGATGGCGCGCGCATGCTGCTCTGCCGCGGGCTTTCGCTGAAGTCGGTAGCCGCCGAGGTCGGCCTTTCCCCGGCAACACGCTTTACCGAAGCCTTCGAGCGCCGCTTCGGCGTCTCGCCGCGGCTATTCCGCCAGATGCACGCGGACCCGTGATAGGCAGGCGATTTCTCGCCCCGCGCCGCGCCATCGATCGACAGCATGATTTCAGAAACGAGATTTCAGTCATCTTTTTCTATTTCATGCCGGCGGGCGTGGACCTACCCAACCGGCAATTCGATCCAAAGTCCTTGGCGAATCATCGCTGATCGCGTTGCCATGTGGTACCCGTCACCTCGGCCTTTCCATCGCGACACCGATAGGCGTGGGTGCTGTCACGACCCATCGCGTGGGTCGTAACGCCGTTCAGCTCTCTTTGGAATGCGAACCCTCTATGGCGAGCTGGCCCGCGATCGGCAGCTTGCTCTACCTGTCCATCCTTGGCACGATCGTCGCCTATACGCTTTATCTGCGGCTGCTCAAAGTGTGGGGCACAGCCAGAGCCGGCCTGTACGCCTTCATCTCACCGATCATCGCACTCGCGGCTGGAGCCTGGCTCTTCGGCGAGGTGATCGGCCCCGCCGGGATCGGCGGCGCCATACTGCTTCTGTTGGCGGCAGGCGTCGCGCTGTCGCACAGTGCGAAGCACAGCCCCAAGAGAACCTGATGTAACTCCTATGTCATCACTACATCCCATCGCTGGTGACATCGCACTGGACCTCGCCAACACCGTGTCCTGGCGGGGAACGGAGCGCGAGACCGACCATCTCATGTCCGCCGCCGAGATCGTCGCATGGGCGAAGGAAGCTGACCTGGTCGATCGCAACTTCGAAATATCGGCGGGCGAAAGCGAGATCCTGCTAAGGCGCACCCTTGCGCTACGCTCAGCCATCCGCGAGGCGGGCGCGGCGATCGCTCATGGCAAGGATGCTCCCGTACGGGCCTTAGACGTCGTTCGCGATCTTGCGGCGAAAGCCCTTCAAGCAGCCGAGGTTTCGGGAGTTCCTGCAACCTTCAAGTTTACCGGAATCGACAGGATCGTCGGAGCTATCGCCTGGTCGGCGCTGGATCTTTTTCGCGGTGATGAGCTGTCCCGACTGAAGCAATGTCCGCCCGATGACTGCCAATGGTTGTTCATCGATCGCACCAAAAACAGCTCGCGTCGCTGGTGCGACATGGCTACATGCGGCAACCGCGCGAAGAAGCAGGCGCAACGAAAAGCGTGAGACGGCCTTTTCGCCGACTTCCGCGTTGCAAAGCGCCCTTTTGTAGGATTGAGCCCAACTTGAGTGGATATGCCCTGTGGCCAACATTCTAAGCCCTGAATTCGTCGATGGATTTAGCTTCGCTTTAGCAGCAAAGCCGCAACTGGTCGCCTGACGAATGGGGGAAGGGCCGTAGCGCTCTCCCGGTGCCAAATTTCATCAAACAAAAATCATCTACTTAGCTCGCTCAACTGCATCGGTGGCTGGTTTCATATCGCGTCCGGAGCTAGCGCCGCCTGATGTCGCTGAAGAAGCGCATTGCCGATAGGCCGGGCCAGGCAAGCTTTGCCATAAGGCAAGACCAGACGGATGAGGGCGCCCAATTGGTCGTCGCTGCCGCCTCCGGCGGGCGACACTGACAATAGCGAGCGTTGGCGACCAAAAGTTGGACTTTCTCCTCTGTGGAGTGGCCAATGCTTTCGGCGATATCTCGGATTTGTAAGTCTCTGAAGGCGACCATGTTGGATACACCAGATGTGAACTCGACGACATCTAACGTGACCATGCAGTGGTAGTTCCGTACATCCTGGTCCTTCAATGGATCTTCGGCCCCGGCGTTACCTCCTCGATCCGGGCCTCTACGCGATCCCGGTCCATCGCATGCTCAAGGCCTTGGCCTTGCACGTCCCTTGTCCTCACGATTGTGCGCCGGCGCGTCTGTCAAAGACGCTCACGATGAGGGGCCGCATTGTCGGTCATTTCTCTGCCCGGCAGGTTTAAGGCCCGATCTTCGGCTGAGGATGCAGGGCTCCGCGCTGCCGCAGCGATAAATTCTTAGAGACCACCAATGCGCCGACACACATTTGATATTGAAAACGGATTCGGGCGACCGTTACAAAATCGACGTTCACCATTGCTTTCTAAGGATCTTGCGATGGATCGCGTGGCGCATGACGGCGAGGTCAATCCTTGCGTTGAAGTGATCGAAGCCTGCGGAGAGTGGTTCGTCCGTGTGGTCGATGGCGACGAAGAACTAACCCGAGCATTCGAACTAGAGTCGTTTGCCCTGACATATGCAGAGGGCCAGCGAAGACGTCTCGGGCTCGCTGATTTCGATCGGCTATAGGCTAACCGTCGGGGAATGGCCGGTGCGGGTGGGCGTTGGGGCGCGACTGATGCCGCACCGGCCATTGCGGTGAGTTTTCGGGTTCCTCCCCGCTCCGACGAGTTTGTCTTTATATTAGCAAGTTTGCAATTAATCCTGTTGGACTACCCAGCCGAAGGAAGCGGCACCGGCCCCGTGGAGTTCCATCGGATAAACTCGGACTTCTTGCCGGTGACATCTCGCATGCCCCTCGGCCGGCTTTGACTTCCTTCGTTCGCATGTTTCGCCGATATCCGTAGCAGCGCATATTCCCGTCAGCCGGCGCCGCCCGTCCTCAGGGCCCCTGTCGGTCAGGCCCAGCGGCCTTCCGCTGCCAGTCCCCCTCGCAACCCCAGGCGCTGGGCCGTTGCGTAAGATCGCCGCCTGCGGCGGTCCGAGCACCCGAAGACCCCCAAAAGGTCCTGGTGCATCGAACCGTGCCCAAAAGGTCTCGCCGCGACGACGATTCCGGCCTGCCGTGCGAATCCAACGGCGGCTGCCATCGAAGGCAGCCGCCTTTCGCTTTCACCGCTCGCTCAACGCAACCATGCGCTCGAGTGCCGCCGACAGGCCGTTGAGCGACACCGGGAATGTCAGCGGGGTCTCGGCGGCGGTGGTGACGTTGAGCTTCAGCACCGAGCCCACTTTCATCTTTCCGAGCGTCGACCGATCGATCGAAAACACCACGATACAGCCGTTTGGCAGGCAGGTCCTTAGCCGCTGCTGCGACAGGGGCGGTTGATCGTCGACCTGAAACGTTACGCCTGGATCGAACAATATGCCGAAAGGCAGCAGCAGGGTTCCCGTCAATCCACCCTTCTGCCCCACGCGCAACTCCACGGCCAGAAGCCGCTGGCCGTTTTTCTGCGTCTGGTCCTGTGTAACCGTACAGACCCGTGCATTGTCCTGCATGCTGCAGGCCAGCTGCCAGTCCTGATAGGTTTCCTGGACCGACGATGCACCGTTCGGAAGCGACGCTACTTGCTCCTGTTGCTGTGCCCGGGCAGCCGGCGGCATCGTGGCGGCGAAGGCAGACACGGAGATGACGGCTGACTTCAGGAGAACATGTCTATGAAGCAAGGATTGCGACTTTCTCTTTCCGTCGAAGGGAGCGGCCGTTCAACCGCTTCATGTGCAGACCCATTCACGGATCTTGCACTTGGCCCCTGACGCCTCGCAGGCCCGCAAGGCGAGGTCTTCGGCCTCCCGGCGGGTCTCGGCCGAGTTCACGCCCCAGGGCGTGAAACGGTTCTCGACCTTGTCGGCCATGGCGAGCGCGCCGCAGTGCTTGTAGGGAAAGCCGGTCTCGTCGTCGTCAGTCCAATGGCGATGGTTGCGGAAGACGGAGACGACGTTGCAGGCCTTGCCGCCGGCGTTCTCGCAATATTTCTGCGCGATGTCCTTCGCCTCCTGCCGCTTGTCGGCGCCCCAGAAGAAACCGTATTTGCTGTCGGACTGCGAATAGGCAATGGCCGCCCAAATGCCTTTTTCCTCCTGCTGCGGTTCCGACGGGGCCACCAGGTCGGCCGAGATGACGTGTCCGCTCCACAACAGGGTCAAGCCCAAAACTGCCAAAGCCCGTAATCTCATGGTCGGCACCCCTTTCGTTGATCCTGGTCGCTTTGCCTACTTCGCCGCCGAAGCGACGGAGATCACCACACAGCTTTTGCCTGTCGGCAGGAGAAGGGCCTCACCGGCATTGCCGCCGAGCTCGTAAACCTCGACCTGCCCGAGATGGTCGGTGATCTTGCTGCCTTGCGGAAGAATGGACGGGATGTCGGCGCACGCGCTGGCGAACGGCGCCACCCGCACCATCGTCCCTTCGCAACCGGAGGCGGTGGGCGATGCGAAAACGACGCCGGCGGCAGGCCCGCTATAGCGTTCGGTCGCATAGTCCATGCCGACGAAGGCCTGGACCGCATGCTTGTCGGCGGCCTGGTCGTTCCACAAGGATTTGACGCTGTATTTCGTGCCCGTCGTCAAAATCTGTCCGAGCACCGGGTAGACAGTTGAACAGGCCTGCACCCCGGCTTGCTTGACATGCTCGAGGAAAGGCGTGTCCGGAAGCGCCGGGTTGGCCGTCTCGGCCTGTGCGGCCGTCGCGCTGCCGACCAGATTGGCGATCGCGGCATAGTTCCCGGCGGCGAAGCCAAGGCCGGCCACGGCGAGCCCCAACAACGAAAGTCCGACGACGCGCGGCCATCGCCGCCGCGTCGGTTCGACGAGCCGCTGCCGATCCGCCTCGACGGCCGCGCTGCTGCGTTTTGCGGACATGAACTGGTCCTGCTGGCTCATTGTGCTGCCCCGGTCATTTGAGTGGCGAAAGGGCTGCCGTCAGCCCCTTGAGTGTTGCTGCGGTCACGGTGACCGTCTTGCCGTCGACGGTCGGATAGGAAATCGCCGGCGTCGCGTTTTGCGAGATTTGCTGGCGCATGACGGGGCCGACCGGCAGCATGCCGACACAGACCACTTCATTGCAGCCGTTCAGGTGGACATCGATCGCCTGGTCCCGCCCGTCGAACTTCAGCGACACCAGGCCGTCGCTCCTGGCATTCGGCGCGGTGCGGACGATCATGTAGGGCTTGCCCTCCTGCGTGGCGGCCAGCGACCAGCTGAAGGCCATCTTGCCTGAGGAGTCCTCGATAATCTGCGAGACATTGCAGACCTTCTTGCGCGCCTTGAGGTTCTCGTCGCAGATCAGCGTCCAGTTTTCGAAAGGACGGATCGTGCGCTGATAGGTTCCCAGTTTCACGTCGGGCGGCAGCACCACATCCGAAGGCTTGATCCTGTAGGGCGACGCAACCTGCCCCGCGGCCGGCGCGAGGCCGCCGCAGAGCACGAGGCAAGTAAGTACGGCAATTCCTTTCATTCCTGCCTCAGTTCAAGGTGAAGCTGATGCCTGCGCCCACGCCGACATGACCGCCGGCGGCCGTGCCCGACACGTTGCCGCGGATGCGGCCGTCCTCGCTCGTGTAGCCCGCACCGAAGGCCAAGGCGCTGGAATCCCGCCAGAAGCCGCCGCCCGCCGCGACGCTGAGCTTGCCGGGACGGTCGTCATAGCGCAGCGAGGCAGCGGCAAGTCCAATCGCCGCCGCCTGGCGGGCTTCGTCGCGTATGCCGTCGATGTCGGTATTGAGCTGGCTGAGCTTTTGGTCGGTATAGTTGTTGGCCTGCTGCAGCGTCGTGGCGGCCACCTTGTCGGTGTAGCTGTTGGCCGTGTTGATGCTCGTGGCCAGCCCCTGGTTCAGCTGGTTGACGTTGACCGCATCGGTGCCCGCCACACCGGGGCCGACATTGGAGATCACCACCGGCGCGTTGACGTCGCCGCCCTGCAGCGTGATGCTGTTCTTCTTGCTGCCGTCCGGATTGGTGTCATAGGTGACGGCATTCTGGGTGAGCGATCCGAGGCCCGATTTCAAATCCTCGACCGCCGTGTTGGTGGCGTAGAGCTGCGAGCCGTTTATCGCATCGGTGCTGCCGGCATTGACCCGTCCGGCGGCGACATTGGTGATCGTGCGCTCGGCGCCGGCGTCGCCGACGCTGACGGTCCCGGTCGGGGTGGTGCCGGCAAAGGCGTAGGTCTTGCCGTTGATGACAGTACTGGAGGTGCCGACAGCGGTCTTCGTCACCGAGCCCGAACCCAGCGCCACGTCATTGGCGTTGTTGGCCTTGGCGCCCTGGCCGAGCGCCACCGCGCCCTGGCCCGTGGCGGTCGAACCATTGCCGGCGGCAAGGCTGTTGGTGCCGCTGGCCACGCTGGCCGGCCCGATCGCCACGCTGTCGGTGCCGCTGGCGGTGGAATCGGCCAGCGTCGAATTGGCGTGGAAATACTTGATGCCACCGCCATTGCTGATGTTGGTCAGGGCATTGTTGACGGCGGTGAACCCGTCATAGACGGTCGAATAATTGTTGCCCTGGATGGTATAGGTCGGGCCTGTGACCGAGCCGTCGGCGTTGACGACCGTGGTGCCGCCTAAAAGACTGCTGACATTCTGCGCCACGCCGCGCAGCTGCGAAACGTTGACGGCGTCGGTGTCGGCCGAGCCTCCGGCGACATTGGTGAGCTTGCGCGCGGCGCCGGCGGCACCGATCGACACTTCGCCCACCGAGGTCTGCGGGGCGGTGAGCGCAAAGGCCGTGTAGCCGGCCTGCGCGCCGACCGTGGTGATGGACTGCGCACCCAGCGCCACGCTGTTGATGAAGGTGCTTTGCGCGCCGGCGCCGAGCGCCACCGACTGGATGCCGGACGCCAGCGAATTGGTGCCGAGCGCCAGGCCGTCGGCCAGCATGACATGGGCGTTCTGGCCGATGGCCGTGCCGCCCGGCGCGGTCTGGTCGACGATGGCGCCATTGCCGATGCCGACGCCATTGTCGCCGTTGACGACCGTGGTCGGGCCGACCGCGACCGATTCCGCGCCGACCGCGAGTGAGTCGCCTGCCGTCGAATTGGCATGGAAATACTTGGTCGACGTTGCCGAGACAGAGGCGATCACGCCCTGCAGCTGCCGGACGGTGACGGCATCCTGCGCCTGCGTGCCGTCGGCCACATTGGTGATCTGGCGGTAGGACGTGGCGGTGCCGACCGACACGGCGCCGAGAAGCGTCTTGTCGGTGGTGTTGTACTGGATGAAGTTCGATGGACCGGCGGCGATCTGGCCGGTGGCTGGCGCCACGGCCCGGTCGGAGACGGAACCCGAACCAAGCGCCACGCTGCCGTCGATGCTGGCCAGTGTGTCGCGGCCGAGCGCCAGCCCGCTGACGCCGGTCGCGGTCGCCTGGTAGCCGACGGCGGTGGAGCCGACCCCTTGCGCAAAGGAATCGGTTTGCGCCAGTCCGGCCTCGTTGGTGCGGGCGTAGCGGATGCCTATGCCGTTGGCGTCGGTATAGGCGGTCGAGGTGTCGCCGGCGATGTTGTTGATCGTGTTGCCGAGATTGGTGACGCCACTGCCGATATTGGCGATATCGGTCGTGTTCTGCGTCACCTGCTGGTTGGTGGCGAAGAGCTGCGAGCCGTTGACTGCATCGGTCGAGCCGCCATTCAACTGTCCGGCCGCGACATTCTGGATCTGGCGCTCGGCGCCGGCCGACCCGACCGAGAACGCGCCCGCCGGCGTGCCGCCTGCGAAGGTGTAGTTCACGCCGCCGATCGTTGCTCCGCCGACATTTGTCGTTGCTCCTGACGTCGAATTCAGGCCGATCGCGACGTCACCGGAATTGTTGGCCACGGCGTTGGGTCCGACCGCGACGGAATTCGTTCCAAGGGCCTGGGAATCCGGCAGGGCCGAATTGGCGTGGAAATACTTGATGCCGCCGCCAACATTGATGTTGTTGAGCGTTGTGCCAATGGCATCAACCGCCTGGTTGGTTGCGAAGAGCTGCGAGCCGTTGACCGCATCGGTCGAGAGCGCACTGATCCGCCCCGCCGCCAGATTGGTGAGCGTGCGCTCCGCGCCGGGCGCGCCGATGCTGACCGTCGAGGTCGGGTTGGTGCCCTGGAACGCATAGGTCGTGCCGTTGATCACGGCATTGGGCGTGCCGACCGCGACGGCGGTCACGGAACTCAAGCCGAGCGCCACGTCGCCGGCATTGCCGGCGCTGGCGCCGGCACCCAGCGCGAGCGCATTCGCGGCGCCGGCGTTCGCTCCTACGCCGAGAGCGGTTGATTGGAAGCCGGTTGCGAAGGCGTTCTGGCCGATCGCCGTGCTGGACGTGGCTGTTGCATTGGCGTTGGCGCCGATGGCGGTGCTGTATTGGCCCGAGGCCTTGGATATGTAGCCCAACGCCGTTGCATCGAGAGCCGATGCGACGGCGCCGGTGCCGATGGCCGAGGCGTTCACATCGGAGGCGCTCGCATTGGTACCGGCCGCGATGGAGCTCGTCCCAGACGCCGTCGAGGTGGGTCCGATCGCAACGGAGTCCGTGCCTGTCGCAGACGAGTCCGCCAATGTCGAGTTGGCATGGAAATACTTGATGCCGCCGCCGACATTGATGTTGTTGAGCGTTGTGCCAATGGCATCAACCGCCTGGTTGGTTGCGAAGAGCTGCGAGCCGTTGACCGCATCGGTCGAGAGCGCACTGATCCGCCCCGCCGCCAGATTGGTGAGCGTGCGCTCCGCGCCGGGCGCGCCGATGCTGACCGTCGAGGTCGGGTTGGTGCCCTGGAACGCATAGGTCGTGCCGTTGATCACGGCATTGGGCGTGCCGACCGCGACGGCGGTCACCGAGCCCGAGCCCAGTGCCACGTCGCCGGAGCTCGCCGCAGCGGTGGCGCCATTGCCCAGCGCGACATTGCCCGCAAGGCCGGCGGCACCCGCCGTGGTGCCATTGCCCAGCGCCACGGAACCTTGTCCGATCGCCTTGTTGTTGTTGCCGATGGCGACAGCGCCCGCTGCCTGGTTGGCGGCAGTGGCGGTTGCCGTGCCGTCGCTGTTGGCGATGTTGTTGGCACCGCCGGTGAAGGCGCCGGTGCCGCTCGCATAACTAGGATCGCCGATCGACACCGCGCCATTGCCATAGGCGGTGTTGCCGGAGCCGATGGAGACGGCCTTGCCGCCGGTCGCCACCGCGTTGATGCCCATGGCGACCGCCTCGGCCGAATCGGCCTTGGCACTTGTGCCGACGGCGATGGCGTTGGCAGCGCTCGAATTCGCCCCGAAGCCGAGCGCCACCGCGTTGATGGAGGAAGCCTTGGATGCAACGCCCACGGCAACGGAGCCGCTCGCGCCGGTCGCCTGGGCACTGGACCCGAGCGCGGTATTGTCGGACCCTGTAGCCTGGGCATTGACACCCACGGCCGTCGACTGGGTGGCGCTGGCGACGGTTCCGATGCCGAGTGCGGTACTGGCGGTTCCGCCGGCGCTGGCGCTGACGCCGGCAGCGAGAGAATTGTTGCCGGCCGCGCTCGATCCAGACCCGTATGATGAGGCGTTTGTGCCACTCGCAACGGCCTGGCGTCCGGTGGCAGTGGAGTTGTCGCCGCTGGCGTTGGCACCAGCGCCCATGGCAACCGACAAAACACCACCGGAGTTTGCATTGTTGCCGAGCGCGACGCCGGAGGTCGCGGTGCTGGCAACGATCGCACCCGAGCCTATCGCAACGGCGCCACCGCCAGCGAGCGTCTGCGCCTGGTTACCCAAGGCGACCCCGAAAGCCCCCGAAGCAACCGTGGTGGGGCCGAGGGCGACGGAGTTAATGCCCGACGCAGCGGCTGTGACGCCCATCGCTATGGCTGAGGTTCCAGTTGCCTTGCTTTGGCGTCCGATCGCAGTGGAGTCAACCTGGGACGCCAGTACATCCGTGCCAATGGCGATGGCGCTTTCTTGAAGGGCACCCCCTCCCGCAACAGTTCGGTTGCCGAGATTGACGGCGTTGATCGCGGTTGCGGTCGCCTGGAAGCCGATGGCGATGGCATTTTGGTTGCTTGCGACGGCGCTGTTACCTTGGGCAAGCGCATCCAGCCCGGACGCTGTTGCCCCGAACCCGAGCGCGGTGGCGCGTAGCCCGGTCGCCCGGGTAACATAGCCGATCGCCGTCGAGTTCAGTCCGTCGGCACGCGCGTTCAGGCCAAAGGCGGCCGCGCCTGTGGTTGCAACCGAGTTGACGCCAATGGAGCTTGCTCCGTCCCCGTTGGCCTTGGCGTTCCCGCCTAGAGCGAGGGCATTGACGCCGGTTGCCCCCGCGAAGACACCTATGCCTATGGAATTGAGGCCATTGACACTCATCGTGTAGCCGATGGCGATCGTAGCATTACCCGTTGCGGTGACACCGGTGCCCAACGCCACGGCGTCGTCGCCATTCACCTTGGCGCCAGCGCCTATTGCGGTTGAGGCAGAACCAGTGGCGGTGCTCGCACAACCGATAGCTACGCTTTGCACCCCTGCGGAAGGAGTCGTGCAGTTCGCCACGTTGGTCACAACCCCGTTGCCAATGGCGACCTGCGCGAATGCCGCCTGCGGAACCATGATCCCGGTGACGGCGAGCAGCGCTCCTGCCGCCCCACCGAAACCCAGCGTTCCCAGCCCCAGGCGATTTCGTTTGAGCCCAAGCACGCGGTGCGCCATGCGCAGCACCGCCATCAGGCGGCGCCGGAGCGCGCGGGAGCCGTGCTCGGCCCCCGCAATCCAATGTCTGGCGAAATGCGCCGTGCGGTGCTGAACAAACGAGCCACTCGAAATGCGATTGTCGGTCATGGTCCCTCTCCGTTCGCCAGCCGTCATCAAATGTCTGACAATTCCAGCGTCACCAGAAAGCCATGATTCTGCCTTGCGGTATTTCAGGAAATTGCTGTCTCGTGAGAAAAGATCGGCGCGAGATGGTGGAGGTTAACGGCTCGTTACCTTAGTAATTGCTTTAATAAGAGACTCATCCGCCAACGTCAGAGTAATTCCGCAGTCTGTGTTGCCGGTCAAGCTTCGCGCCTAAGCTTGCTCGACCGCGCCTGCAGCGGCGTTACACCGCGATATTTCTTCATGATGGTAGTAAAATGGCTCTGGCTTGAAAATCCGGCCAGATGGGCGATATCGGCGATCGTCATACGGCTGTCGGCAAGCAGGCTCTCGGCGAAATCCAGCCGCAGACTGAGAACATACTGGTGCGGCGGCGTCCCGAACGTCCGCGAGAAGGCCCGCATGAAGTGATAGGGCGACAGCCCGCAAACCGCCGCCATTTCGGCAAGCGACAGCTTGCGGGAAAAATTTGCGTTCAGGAACTCCTGCACCCGGCGCGCGGCGCGCGCTGAAAGTCCGCCTTTTGGATTCAGCGCAGGCGGTTGTTCGGAATTGGTTCCGGAAGCAGATCCCGAGGAACCATCATCACGCCGCATGTCCCGGCCTCCTGATATGCCCCAGATGGAACTCAACCCAAGGCCGCCCTCCCCGTTCCCTCGAAAAACAATTCGTGATTGATCGCACCGCACCCGCATCGCTAGCCCAGTTCATCTCATCGGCCCAGCCGGATGGCGAACAATGCCGGGGCTGCATGGCATTTCGAACGACTCCCGTTAAGCGTTGCGGCATGTTGCGGCTGGCGTATTTTGAAAAACTCCGGAAGTTTTGTAGGAAACTCCGCTCCTTGCCTGGCGGTCGGCTGGTGTGGTTTCCGTGCCATAGTTGAACTCTCAATCCTTGACCGAAGCATTTCCGGCATTGGTGGGCGTCCTTCCCCGGAATTTCTTCATCGTTGCGGCCAGATGGCTCTGATCCGAAAACCCGGCAAGGTAGGCGACTTGGGCGATCGACAGCTCGCCGTCGGCGAGCAGCCTTTCGGCGAAGTCCAGGCGCAGGTTGATCAGGTAGCGATGCGGCGGCATCCCGAAGGTGCCGGCGAAGCTTGCGATGAAATGATTGGGGGAAATGCCTGCGACCGATGCGAGTTCGGCGACCATGACCTTGCGCGCGAAATTCTCGTCGAGATATTCGCGTACGCGCCGGGCGCCGACGGCGGAGAGCCTGCCCTTGGACGATACCGCCGGCCGGCCGCGGCCCGTGTAGGTGCGCAACAGATGCACGCCGAACACGGTAAGCAGCGAGTCCAGGTAAAGCTCGTTCGGCGGCAGCTTTCCCGTCAGCTCGGCGGTGATCATCCGTGCAATATTGAGGGCCTTCAGGTCGACGGTGCCGAATGCCGGCGGATCGAGCTCCGCGTCGGCGAAATCGGACTCGTGAGCGGCCAACCCCGACAGCGCTTCGGGAGAGATGGAAACGACGGCGTTTTCCCTGGCCTGCGACCAGGCGAAGGTGCTGTCGACCCCCGCCGGATTGATGACCAGGCACCCGACCGGCGCATCGTATTCCGTGATCCTGTCGCTGCCGAGCGAAGCCCTGAAGTTGCGTCCGGGCTTCAGCACGATGCCCGCGGAATGTTCCTTGGCCAGGAACGTCTGCGACCCGGGACCGCGGACGGAATGGATGACGCTGCCACGTGCGGTGGCTCTCCTGGGGCCGGCGCTTTCTGGAACGATATCCAGGACATATCGGGCCGTCCGATCGACGCCTCGGGAATCGCCGCCTTCCCTAGCCTCGCCAGCATTTCTCATCAGCCTCGCCTCAGCCGCCTTGCCGTTGCTTGAGACCCCCTTATGCCCGACCCGAAATAAGCGTAACGCACGGGCCTTGGATAGGGAAGAACTTCCCCGCGCAAAGAAAAATTTAAATTCGGGAAAAGAAAGAAAAAACGGCCGATATGGGAAGTCGGCGAGCATTCTGTTTCACGGTGACGGCAGGCCTTTGCACCCTGAGGCTCGTTTATCGGCCGTGGCGCGGGTTGCGCGAACCCATTGCTTGGTTTTGGCACCGAAATCGGCGGCCAGGCAAGACGGGGCGCCGAGCCGACGGGTTACGACTGGCGGCTAGTGATCACCGCGACGTTCCTCGTACAGATCCCAGGTGAGTTCCACAAAAGCCAGAAGGACGTCGTCCTGGTTCCAGCCGGCCACGACCGCCGCCTGGACGATTTCATTGACGACAGGCAGCAACTGGCGCCGGCAGTGGGCCGACATGTCGCCGTCTCCCACGGGAGGCCCCTCGAAGTTGAATCTCGTCATTCAGCGTTCCCCCCACCTCCCGGTAAAGTGTTATACTGCTAATTTCGTTCCCTCTGATATACAATATATGTGGTACCAAAGTACAGGAAGCTCGGTCCACCAAGGCAGCGCCGGACGATGCAGGACTATGCCGTCCCGATGCTTTCCCTCGGGTCAAGTTGGTTTCCCCGGGCGGGCCTTCAGGAGAAACTTCATCAACTCGAACCCTGCATGGGACCATGCTCTCCTCAACCGGGTCGCGACCGTCATCCGCATGCAAGGCATGACCGGCCGCATTGCCTTCTGCAATCGCTCGCTGGATAGTCCCCACAATGCTCGACACCATTGCGACTCACTGGACCCAGATTCTGGCTGTCATCTCGGTGGTGATGGCGACCGTCGGCATCGCGCACGCCGTCATGACCAAGGAGGATGTGCGCGCCGCCACGGGCTGGGTCGGCGTGATGGTGTTGTCGCCGATCCTTGGCGTGCTGATCTATGCCGTGGCCGGCATCAACCGCATTCGCCGCGCCACGATTACCGCGCAGCGCCCGCTTGCCGGCGACGCGGTCTCCGCCAAGGATGAGCGCGACATCGCCGCGGAGGAGGCCTTGATCGTCGAGCGCTACGGTCAGCGCTTCACCGGCCTGCGTACGCTGGGAGACAGGGTGGCGCGGCGGGGGCTTAACCCGGGCAATGCCATCGAGGTGCTGGCGACCGGCGACGAGGCCTATGCCGCCATGTGCGCGGCCATCGACGGCGCCGAGCGCAGCGTCCTGCTCGAGACCTATATTTTCGACAATGACGCCGTCGGCCTGCTTTTCGTCGAATCGCTGGCCGGCGCCGTCGCGCGCGGCGTCACCGTTCGCGTGCTGATCGATGCCGTCGGCGCCCGTTACTCCGTCCCCAGCATCCTCGGCCATCTGCGCCGCGCCAACATCCCCGCCGATGTCTTCAATGGCAACATCGTCATGGGCTTGCGCCTGCCCTACGCCAATCTCAGAACCCACCGGAAGATCCTGGTGGTTGACGGCACGCTTGCCTTCACTGGCGGCATGAACATCCGCAAGGGTTTTTCGGCCGAGTTCGCGGGCTCCGGCAGCGCCAGGGATACGCATTTCAAGGTCACCGGACCTGTCGTCGCCGACCTGTTCTCGGTCGCTGCCGAAGACTGGCGTTTCGCCACCAGCGAAGCGCTGAAGGGCGATGCCTGGCGAATTGCCCCGCTGTCGCCGGCACCCGGCCAGCCGATGCTGGTGCGGGCGGTCGCATCCGGGCCGGATGCCAGCAACGAGACCAACCACAAGCTGCTGATCGGCGCCTTCTCGGTCGCGCGCAGGTCGATCCGGCTGATGTCGCCCTATTTCCTGCCGGACCGCGAACTGATCAGCGCCTTGATCACCGCCGCCCGGCGCGGCGTCGAGATCGACGTCGTGGTGCCGGAGGTCAACAATCTCTTCCTCGTCGACCGCGCCATGACCGCGCAATTCGACCAGATCCTGAAGAACTATTGCCGCATATGGCGCACTGAGGGGCCATTCGACCATTCCAAGCTGCTGTCGATCGACGGCGTGTGGGCCTATGTCGGCTCGTCCAACCTCGACGCTCGGTCGCTGCGGTTGAACTTCGAGATCGATCTGGAGGTCCTCGACGCGGGCTTTGCCCGCGAGGTCGAAGCCCGGATCGGATCGGCAATCGAAACGGCCGTTCCCGTCACGCTGGACTCCCTGCAGGCCCGCCCCTTCATCATCCGGCTGTTCGACCGCATCCTGTGGCTGGGATCGCCCTATCTCTAGGACCGCCTTGCTTTAACAAAAAGACGTGTTTGCCGGATAGTTTGACGTCGGTCATGGAACATAGACGCAAAGGTTCTATTTGAGGTGTGAGATGAGAGCGGCTGAAATGGCGAACATGCGATGCGGATGAACGGGCGCAGCCTGCCGGCGAGCATGCTTTTGACCATCCGCGACCGGCGGATGCGCAAGGCAAACGCCGCCGCGCACAAGGCGACCGCAGCCTCCGGAACGCTGGTCGCCTCCTACAACGTCCACAAATGCATCGGCGTCGATCGCAAGTTCGACCCCGAGCGCACCAGCCGCGTCATCCGCGAAATCGACCCCGACGTCATCGCCCTGCAGGAGGCGGACAACCGCTTCGGCGACCGTGATGGCCTGCTGGATCTGCCTCGCCTCGAGCGGGAAACTGGCCTGGTGCCGGTACCGATATCGGCGACCGGCAAGGGCCATGGCTGGCACGGCAATGTCCTGCTGTTCAAGAAGGGAGTCGTCCGCGACGTGCATCAGATCAGGCTTCCGGGTCTGGAGCCGCGCGGCGCGGTGGTGGCGGAGATCGAATTGAACGGGAGCGGGACGCTGCGCATCATCGCCGCCCATCTCGGCCTGCTGCGCCATTCGCGCTCGCAACAGGCCCGTGTCGTGCTCGATCTCATGAGCAGCCCGGACGAAAAGCCGACCTTGCTGCTTGGCGACCTCAACGAATGGCGGCTCGGCAACCGCTCGGCGCTCAACACGCTGCACGCGACGTTCGGGCCTCAGCCGCCGGCCGTCCCCACCTTCCCCTCAAACCTGCCGCTTTTGGCGCTCGACCGGATCATGACCAACCGGCACGGAATGATTGCGGCGGTCGAAGCGCATGACACGCCGCTTTCGCGCGTCGCCTCCGACCATCTGCCGCTCACGGCATTCGTTCGCCTGGACCACACGGTTTCCGCCGATAACGCCATAATGTCCCCGGCGTCGCAAAGCGTGTAGATCTGCAGTGGAACGCTCCGGGTCATCCGCGAGTTTGTATGTCACGTTTATCCATGTTGAACGCGCAGGAGGACAAAATGAGAAAGTTGATTTTAGCGTCCCTTTTGGCATTGGCCGCAACCGCATCGGTCATTGCGCCGACGCAAGCTGCAAGTGTGATTATCCAGTCCGACGACGGCAACCAATATTCACCAGACGATTCCGACAATGGCGGGATTGTTATTCGCCGGCACCATGACCGGCGCTATGACAACCAATACGAGGACGACCAGAGCGTTCAATACGACAATTATGGCCAATACCGGCGTCACCACCGGCACCATCGCTGCCACGTCGAAACGGTCGTGCATTGGCGCCATCACCACAGGGTGGTCGAAGACGTTCGCGTTTGCGGCTGACCGGCGCCCCAGCCCATTCTGACAGGACGTGATCCTCGGCGGCGAGCATAGGCACGTTCCCTTCAAGGACGTGGCTATGCCGCATTGCACAATTTCGCGGCCTTGCCCACAATGCGGCTATGGTCCGATCCTCCCTAGCCGTCCTGGTGATCGATGAAAATCGCATCCGCGCCTCGATCATCGAGGCCGGCCTGCGCGAGGCCGGCCATCAGCTTGTCACGGTCATCCATGACGTGACCGGCATTGCCCGGCGGATCGCCGAGATCGAACCCGATGTCATCGTCATCGATCTCGAAAATCCCAACCGCGACATGCTCGAAAACATGTTCCAGCTATCGCGCGCCGTGAAGCGCCCGATCGCCATGTTCGTCGACCGCTCCGACCAGGCCTCGATCGAGGCCGCGGTCGATGCCGGCGTCTCGGCCTATGTCGTCGATGGTCTGCGGCAAGAGCGTGTCAAGCCGATCCTCGACATGGCGGTGAGCCGCTTCAATGCGTTCTCGCGCATGGCGCGCGAATTGGAAGAGGCGCGCAGCGAACTCGAGAGCCGCAAGGTCATCGATCGCGCCAAGGGCATCCTGATGAAGTCGCGCGGCCTCTCCGAAGAGGCCGCCTACACGCTGTTGCGCAAGACGGCGATGAACCAGAACCGCAGGATCAGCGACATCGCCCAGAGCCTGGTGACCGCAGCCGGCCTGCTGGGGCCGGCGGAGGACGAATGAGCATGAGGCATCAGATCACCGCCGGCTTCATGCCGCTTTTCGACAGCGCCGTGCTGGTGGCAGCGAGCGAGCTTGGCTTCGCCGCCCGCGAAGGCATTGAGCTAACGCTGCACCGTGAGACGTCCTGGGCCAACATTCGCGACCGCATCGCCATCGGCCATTTCGACCTCGCGCATATGCTGGGACCCATGCCGCTCGCCTGCAATCTCGGGCTGACGCCGCTCGCTTCCGAGACCATCGTGCCGTTCTCGCTCGGGCTCGGCGGCAATTGCGTCACCATCTCCAACGCCGTCTGGGCCGGCATGGCGGCGCATGGCGCCGAACCCGATCTCGATCCCGCGCGCGCAGGCGCGGCCCTGCGCGCATTCATTCGCGATCGGGCGGTCGCGGGCCGCGAACCGCTGCGCTTTGCCGTGGTGCACCCGCATTCCGGCCACAATTACGAACTGCGCTACTGGCTTGCCGCTTGCGGCATCGATCCCGGCCGCGCACTCGAGATCGTCATCGTGCCGCCGCCCTTCATGGCCGACGCGCTCGCCACTGGGCGCATCGACGGCTACTGCGTCGGCGAGCCCTGGAACAGCGCTGCGGTCGCCGCCGGCACCGGCCATATCGTTACCGTCAAGGCACAGATATGGCGCAACAGCCCGGAGAAGGTGATCGGCGTGCGCAAGGCCTGGGCCGATGAGAATCCCGAGGCGCTTTCGGCACTGCTGCGCGCGCTGCATCATTCGGCGCGCTGGTGCCAGGATCCGGCCAACCACGCCGAACTGGCCGTTGTGATGGCGCAGCCCGGCTTCCTCGGCCTGCCGCCGGCCGTGCAGATGCCGATCCTGACCGGCCACCTGCAGTTGGGCGGCGGGGCGGAGCGGGATATCGACGACTTCTTCCTGCCATTCGACAAGGCGGCCAACTTTCCATGGAAGAGCCATGCGCTGTGGCTCTATACGCAGATGGTGCGTTGGGGGCATGTGGCGCACACGCCCGACAATCTCGCCATCGCCCGGGATTGCTACCGGCCCGACCTCTACCGCTCGGCGCTGAAACCGCTCGGTGTGGCGCTTCCCGGGGCTAATGCGAAGGTCGAGGGCGCGCTCAAGGTCGCCACCGCGGTCGGTGCGACCGGCGCCGGCCTGGTGCTCGGCCCGGACGGTTTCTTCGACGGCCAGATCTTCGATCCCGATGAGATCGAGGGATATATAGCACGCCAGAAATCGGCCGGAGCGGAAACCTGATCATTTCCGCGCCACTATTGTGCATTGCACAAAGATTGTGCGCACGCCTGCACCTATGAACAATCTTTGGCTTGCCCAACCTACGGTTCGTTCGCCGATGGCAGCAGCATATAGTTGATTTTATTTGTGTTTGTCATCCGTTCCGAAACTGGCACGGTTCCTGCATTGCAATAGGCAGACTCTTCTCGGGTCACATAACAGGCGTCCAATGGCGGGCGCCACAGGCAAAGCTGCCGCTCAGGTCAACTCGCTATCCCGGATGACGGATCGCGCGCTGCCTGGCCGGTGGCTTTTTTGTTTTTGACCGAACACGCAATCGACGGCGCTGATCCGGGCAGTGCCCAACGGGAGATGACGATGACGAAACGCATCAAGACTGAAACCCCATTCGAGGGCATGACCCGTCGCAGTTTTCTGATGGCAAGCGCTGCCACCGCGGCAACCATGGCCGCGGCGCGTGCGCTGCTCCCCTCCGGCGCCTACGCCGCGACCGCCGCGCCGGAAGTCACCGGCGCCAAGCTCGGCTTCATCGCGCTGACCGATGCCGCGCCCCTGATAGTCGCCAAGGAGAAGGGTCTGTTCGCCAAATTCGGCATGCCCGATGTCGAGGTGCTGAAGCAGGCCTCCTGGGGTGCCACGCGCGACAATCTGATGCTTGGCGGTGCAGCCAACGGCATCGACGGCGCCCACATACTGACGCCGCTGCCTTACCTCATGCACACCGGCAAGGTGACGCAGAACAACCAGCCCATGCCAATGGCGATCGTGGCGCGGCTCAACTACGACTGCCAGGGCATTTCGGTCGCGCAGGAATATAGCGGCACCGGTGTCGGCCTCGACGCCTCCAAGCTGAAGGAAACCTTCGCCGCCAAGAGGGCCGCCGGCAAGGAAGTGAAGGCCGCCATGACCTTCCCGGGCGGCACGCATGATCTCTGGCTGCGCTACTGGCTGGCCGCCGGCGGCATCGATCCCGACAAGGACGTCTCGACCATCGTCGTGCCGCCGCCTCAGATGGTGGCCAATATGAAGGTCGGCAACATGGACGTGTTCTGCGTCGGCGAGCCGTGGAACGAGCAACTCGTCCACCAGGGCGTCGGCTTCACCGCCGCCACCACGGGCGAAGTGTGGAAGGGCCATCCGGAAAAGGCGCTCGGCCTGCGCGCCGAATTCATCGACAAGAACCCGAACGCCACCAAGGCGATCCTGATGGCCGTCATGGAAGCCCAGCAATGGTGCGACGCCAAGGAGAACAAGGACGAGATGGCCGCCATCATCGGCAAGCGGCAATGGATGAACGTGCCGGTCGCAGACATCATCGGCCGCCTCAAGGGCGACATCAACTACGGCAACGGCCGTGTCGCCAACGGTACCGATCTCTACATGAAGTTCTGGAAGGACGGCGTTTCCTACCCCTTCAAGAGCCATGACTCTTGGTTCCTCGCCGAGAACATCCGCTGGGGCAAGTTCGCACCGACCACCGACGTCAAGGCGTTGGTCGATCAGGTCAACCGCGAGGATCTCTGGCGCGAGGCCGCCAAGGACCTCGGCGTGGCCGCGGCCGACATTCCGGCCTCCTCGTCGCGTGGCGTCGAGACCTTCTTCGACGGCAAGGTCTTCGATCCGGCCAACCCGTCCGCGTATCTCGACAGCCTGAAGATCAAGGCATCGGCTTAGGCCCAACGGCGCTCGCGCCGTTGTCGCCCAGCGCCCAGGAGTTGTTCCAAGACATGTCCATCCAAACCATCGAGGACACCAAGGTGAAGGCGTTTCCGGCAGAGCCCGCCGCCGAACTGATCACGTTCACGGCCAAGGCCCGACGCCGCATCGACCCGCTCGCCATTGCCGGCAAGGCCGCGACGGCGCTGGTGCCGCCTGCCATCGTCATCCTCGTCCTGCTCGTCGTCTGGCAGGTCGCCTGCTCGTCACCGACCGCCAGCCTGCCGCCGCCGAGCCAGGTGTGGAACGAGGCCTATGACCTGATCGCGCATCCGTTCTTCGACAATGGCCCGCAGGATATCGGGTTGGCGTGGCGAGTGCTGATCTCGCTGCAGCGCGTCGCCATCGGCTTCGGCATGGCGGCGGTGGTCGGGGTGGGGCTCGGCGCGCTCGTCGGCCAGTCAGTCTGGGCGATGCGCGGCCTCGATCCGGTGTTCCAGATCCTGCGCACCGTACCGCCGCTGGCCTGGCTGCCGCTGTCTCTGGCGGCGTTCCGCGATTCCAGCCCGTCGGCGCTGTTCGTCATCTTCATCACGTCGATCTGGCCGATCATCATCAACACCGCCGTCGGCGTGCGCAACATCCCGCAGGACTACCGCAACGTCGCCCGCATCCTGCGGCTCAACCCGTTCGAGTTCTTCGTCAAGATCATGGTGCCGGCCGCAGCCCCCTACATCTTCACCGGCCTGCGCATCGGCATCGGCCTGTCCTGGCTCGCCATCGTCGCCGCCGAAATGCTGACCGGCGGCGTCGGCATCGGCTTCTTCATCTGGGACGCATGGAACTCGTCGCGGCTGCCCGACATCATCGTCGCGCTCGCCTATATCGGCGTCACCGGCTTCTGCCTCGACCGCCTGGTCGCGGCGGTCGGCGCCGTCGTCACCCGCGGAACAACGGCAAAGTGAGGACAGCGCGATGACGGCCTATCTGAAACTCGACCATATCGACAAATCCTTCGCCCGTGGCAGCCAGGTCAGCGAGGTGCTGAGAGACATCCGGCTGACCATCGACAAGGGCGAATTCGTCTCCATCATCGGCCATTCCGGCTGCGGCAAGTCGACCTTGCTCAACCTGATCGCCGGCCTGACCAAGGTGTCCGCCGGCGCGGTGCTGCTTGAGAACAAGGAAGTCGACAGCCCGGGCCCCGAACGTGCCGTGGTATTCCAGAACCACTCGCTGCTGCCCTGGCTGACCGTCTACGAAAACATCAATCTGGCGGTCTCGAAAGTCTTCGGCCGTTCGAAGAGCAAGGCCGAGCGGCATGACTGGATCATGCGCAATCTTGACCTCGTGCAGATGGCGCATGCCGGGGACAAGCGGCCGGCCGAGATCTCCGGCGGCATGAAGCAGCGCGTCGGCATCGCGCGGGCGCTGGCCATGGAGCCGAAGATCCTGCTGCTCGACGAGCCGTTCGGCGCACTCGACGCGCTGACGCGCGCCCATCTGCAGGATGCCGTGATGGACATCCATTCCAGGCTCGGCTCGACGACGATCATGATCACCCACGATGTCGACGAGGCGGTGCTGCTCTCCGACCGCATCGTCATGATGACCAACGGTCCGGCAGCGACGATCGGCGAGGTGCTTGCGGTGCCGCTGGCGCGCCCACGCCGGCGCGTCGAACTTTCTTCCGACCGGACCTTCCTGCGCTGCCGCGAGGCGGTGCTGAAGTTCCTCTACGAACGCCACCGCTTCGTCGCAGCCGCGGAGTAAGGCCATGGCCGAAAGCGCAATTATCGGCAAAAAGCGCAATTATCGGCAACTGGCAATGTGCATCGCCAATAGGCAGCATGCCGCACTGCACAAATATTATGCTGCCACGCAAGGCATACTGACTAATCTTTGATCCGCTGCCGGGCTTTATCAAAAGTCGTTCGGCTGCAATTCGCATTGATTTCATTCGATAATCTAGGAAGCTCTCGAATTGGCACGCTTCCTGCTTTTCAGAATGCAGGTCCGCAGGGACCAAGTGATACGGTGTCCAATGGCGGGCGCCACAGGCAAAGCTGCCGCTCAGGTCAATGCGCGATCCCGGATGGACGGACGCGCGAAGACCTGGCCGGCGGCTTTTTTGTTTTTCGCGATCGGTGGCGCTGGCCCAAGCAGCGCCCGAACGGAGACGACGATGACGAAACGGATCGGAACTGGCGCGTCCCTCGCGGACTTCACGCGGCGCGATTTTCTGGTCAGCAGCGCCCTGACGGCGGCACTGTTCACCGCCGCGCTCCTGCTGTTTCCGACAGACGCCAAGATTCAAGGCAAGGACCTGGCCGTCGCGAACTCGGTCTCGTTGCATCCATCGATGCCGCGCCGCTGATCATTCACCCACCAGATATCTGCGGTGCCCCACGCCGCAAACCGGAGCCAGACATTGACCGCAAATCTCCCAGCCCCGCCCAGCCAGGACAGTGCCCCCCGGCAGGCGCTTGTGATGTCCACCATCGCCTTCACCGTATGCTTCGCGGTGTGGACGATCTTTTCAATCATCGGCGTGCGCATAAAGCAGGATCTCGGGCTGAACGAGACGCAGTTCGGCCTGCTCGTCGGCACGCCGATCCTCACCGGTTCGCTCGTGCGCATGGTTCTCGGCGTCTGGACCGACCGCTTTGGCGGGCGGCTGGTCTACACCGCGACCATGCTTGCGGCGGCGGCGGCGACCTTCTTGCTGGCTTTCGCGCACACCTACGGGCAGATGCTGGTCGCCGCGCTTGGCGTCGGGCTCGCCGGCGGCTCCTTCGCCGTCGGCGTGTCCTATGTCTCGCGCTTCTTCCCCGCGGACAGGCAGGGCACGGCCCTCGGTATCTTCGGTGCCGGCAATGTCGGGGCCGCGGTCACCAAATTCCTGGCCCCCTTCGTGCTTCTCTCCTGGGGCTGGCAGTCGGTGGCGCTGATCTGGGCCGCAGCGCTCGTCGTCATGGCCGCCATCTTCTGGTTCACCACCGGCGATGATCCCGTCATCCGCGAGCGCCGCGCCGGCAAGGCGGCACCCGCGAGAAGCTTCTGGCAGGAATTCGCACCGCTCAAGAATGTGCAAGTCTGGCGCTTCGCCTTCTATTATTTCTTCGCCTTTGGCGCGTTCGTCGCGCTGTCGCTCTGGCTGCCGCGCTACCTGATCGGCGTCTACGGCTTCGGGCTTGCGACTGCCGGCATGATCGGTGCGGCCTATTCGATTCCCGCAAGTGTCTTCCGCGCCTATGGCGGCGTGCTTTCCGACCGGATCGGTGCCCGCACTGTGCTCTATTCGACGTTCGCCGTCAGTGCCGTCGCGACTCTCGTTCTGTCTCTCCCCTCGGCAGACTACGTCGTGCGCGGCATTAGCGGGCCGATCGCCTTCCATTTCGAGATCGGCCCGCTCGCCTTCATCGCCGTCGCCTGCGTGCTCGGCTTCTTCATGAGCCTCGGCAAGGCCGCGGTGTACAAGCACATCCCGGCCTACTATCCAGAGAATGTCGGCGCGGTCGGTGGCGTGGTGGGCATGATCGGCGGGCTCGGCGGCTTCATCCTGCCGATCGCCTTCGGCGCGCTCAACGACCTCACAGGCGTGTGGTCGAGCTGTTTCATGCTGCTGTTCGTCATTATCGCCACCTGCCTTGCCTGGATGCATTTCTCCATCCGGCGCATGGAGCGCGCGGCATCCGCCGAAGCTTCATCCCTTTCCTACGCGGCTGAGTGAGAGCGGACATGACAGAAAAACTCGTCATCATCGGCAACGGCATGGCCCCCGGGCGCATGCTGGAGCACCTCCTCGAGCACGCGCCGGGCCGCTACGCCGTCACCATCTTCAACGCCGAGCCCCGCGTCAATTATGACCGCATCATGCTGTCGCCGGTGCTGTCGGGCGAAAAGGATTATGAGGAGATCATCATCCATGGCGACGGCTGGTACATCAAGCATGGCATCACCCTCTACAAGGGTCACAAGATCATTGCCATCGACCGGGAGGCGAAAACCGTCACATCCGACCATGGCGTAACCGAGCCCTACGACAAGCTCGTCATCGCCACCGGCTCGGTGCCGTTCATCATTCCGGTGCCCGGCCACAACCTGCCGGGCGTGCTGACCTACCGCGATCTCGACGACGTACGAGCCATGATGCTGGCCGCCCAGTCGCGGGCCAAGGCGGTCGTCATAGGCGGCGGGCTGCTCGGGTTGGAGGCGGCGGCGGGTCTCAACGCGCAAGGCATGGACGTCACCGTGCTGCATGTCATGCCGACGCTGATGGAACGGCAGCTCGATCCGGCCGCCGGCTATCTGCTGCAGCGCGCGGTGGAGCAACGCGGCATCAAAGTGATCACCAAGGCCAATACCCAGGCAATCACGGGCAACGGCAAGGTCGAGCAGGTGGAGCTCGCGGACGGCACCATCATACCGGCGACCCTGGTCGTCATGGCGGTGGGCATAAGGCCGAATGCGGCGCTGGCGAAGGAGGCAGGCATCGCCGTCAACAGAGGCATCGTCGTCGATGCCGGCATGCGCAGCAACGACCCCGACATCTACGCGCTCGGCGAATGCGCCGAGGTCCACGGCATGGTCTATGGGCTGGTCGCGCCGCTCTACGAGATGGCGCGCGTCGCGGCCCACCAGCTTGCCGGCAACGAGGCGGCCGCCTTTGTCCATATGGACACGCCGACCAAGCTCAAGGTCACCGGCATCGACCTGTTCTCGCTCGGCGACTTCGCCGAGGGCGAGGACCGCCAGGAGATCGTGCTGCGCGACGCCGCCGCCGGCGTCTACAAGCGGCTCGTTCTGAAGGACGACCGCATCATCGGCACGGTGCTCTATGGCGAGACGGCGGATGGCGCCTGGTTCAACGATCTCAAGAAGAAACAGACGGACATTTCGCAAATGCGCGAAACGTTGATCTTCGGCCAGTCCTATCAGGGGGGTGCCCCTCTGGACCCTATGGCGGCCGTTGCAGCCTTGCCGGATGATGCGGAAATCTGCGGCTGCAACGGCGTCTGCAAGGGCAAGATCACAGGCGCGATCACGGCCAAGGGCCTGACCTCGCTCGACGATGTCAGGGCGCACACCAAGGCGTCCGCCTCCTGCGGTTCCTGCACCGGGCTGGTCGAGAAGCTGATGGTGCTGACGCTCGGCGACACATACAACCCCGCAGCCGTGCAGCCCATGTGCTCCTGCACCACGCTCGGCCACGACGAGGTGCGCCGGCTGATCAAGGCAAAGCACCTCAAGACCATTCCCGCGGTCATGCAGGAACTGGAGTGGAAGACCTCCTGCGGCTGCGCCAAATGCCGACCGGCGCTCAACTACTACCTCGTCTGCGACTGGCCGGACGACTACGCCGACGACTACCAGTCGCGCTTCATCAATGAGCGGGTACATGCCAACATCCAGAAGGACGGCACCTATTCGGTGGTGCCGCGCATGTGGGGCGGCGTCACCAATGCCGCCGAACTGCGGGCCATCGCCGACGTCGTCGACAAGTTCGAGATCCCGATGGTCAAGGTCACCGGCGGGCAGCGCATCGACATGCTGGGCATTCGCAAGGAGGACCTGCCGGCGGTGTGGGCCGATCTCGGCCAGGCCGGCTTCGTCTCCGGCCACGCCTATGCCAAGGGCCTGCGCACGGTGAAGACCTGCGTCGGTTCCGACTGGTGTCGCTTCGGCACGCAGGATTCGACGGGCCTGGGCGTCCGTATCGAGAAATTCATGTGGGGCTCGTGGACCCCGGCCAAGGTCAAGATGGCGGTCTCGGGCTGCCCCAGGAACTGCGCCGAGGCGACCTGCAAGGATATCGGCATCATCTGCGTCGATTCTGGCTACGAGATCCATTTCGCCGGCGCGGCCGGCCTCGACATCAAGGGCACCGAGGTGCTCGGCCTTGTGAAGACCGAGGACGAGGCGCTGGAGCATATCGTGGCGCTGACGCAGATGTACCGCGAGCAGGGCCGCTATCTCGAACGCATCTACAAATGGGCCAAGCGCATCGGCGTTCCCGAGATCAAGCGCCAGATCATGGACGACGATGCCAAGCGCAAGGCCTATTACGACCGCTTTGTCTTCTCCCAGAAATTCGCCCAGGTCGACCCGTGGTCGGAACGCGTCTCCGGCAAGGACAAGCACGAGTTTCGGCCGATGGCTTCGGTCGGGTTTGCGCAGGCGGCGGAGTAAGCGCGTGTTCGCGAAAAAGTGCGAACCGGTTTCGGTCAAGAACACGCGCAAGAAGGGAATTCAGATGAATTGGATATCGATCGGCGTCATTTCCGACATCCCCCGCCGTGGTGCGCGATGTGTCGCCACCCCGCAAGGCAAGGTCGCCGTCTTCCGCACCCAGGACGATCAGGTCTACGCAATCGACGACCATTGCCCGCACAAGGGCGGGCCGCTGAGCCAAGGCATTGTCCATGGCGCGGCGGTGACCTGCCCCTTGCACAATTGGGTAATCTCGCTGGAGACAGGCAAGGCGCTCGGCGCCGACGAGGGCGCAGTCCGCGTCATTCCGGTCAAGGTCGAGGGCGAGCGCCTGTTCCTGGCGCAGGAAGCGCTGGCCAGCCGCGCCGCCTGACCATGGAGATCGACGAAGCACGCGAGGTGAGGACCACCTGCCCCTATTGCGGGGTGGGCTGCGGCGTGCTTGCGAAGGTCGCCGCGGGCGGGCAGGTGTCCGTCCGCGGCGACCCCGATCATCCCGCGAATTTCGGCCGGCTCTGCTCCAAGGGTTCCGCCCTGGCAGAGACCATCGGTCTCGACGGCAGGCTGCTGCATCCAGAAATCCACGGCCGCCGGACAGGCTGGAACGAGGCCCTCGACCA
Source organism: Mesorhizobium intechi (assembly GCF_002879535.1). Classification (GTDB taxonomy): domain Bacteria; phylum Pseudomonadota; class Alphaproteobacteria; order Rhizobiales; family Rhizobiaceae; genus Mesorhizobium; species Mesorhizobium intechi. Next base: position 19,710 of record NZ_PNOT02000203.1, on the reverse strand, counting down.
CGTCGCTTCCACCTTCTCGCGGACCATTGCCGAGCACGGACCGGATGCGGTTGCCTTCTATGTCTCCGGCCAACTGCTGACCGAGGATTACTACCTCGCCAACAAGCTGATGAAGGGTTTCGTCGGCTCGGCCAACATCGACACCAATTCGCGCCTGTGCATGGCCTCGTCCGTCGCCGGCCATCGCCGCGCCTTCGGCTCCGACACGGTTCCGGGAACCTATGCGGATCTGGAACGCGCCGATCTGGTCGTGCTGGTCGGCTCCAACCTCGCCTGGTGTCATCCCGTGCTCTATCAGCGCATCGCGGCGGCTCGGGAAAAGCGGCCGGAGATGAGGGTCGTGCTGGTCGATCCGCGCCGCACCATGACATCTGATATCGCCGACATGCATCTGGCGATCGCACCAGATGGCGATGTCGCTCTGTTCACTGGGCTGCTCGCTTGGCTCGGCCAGCACAATGCGCTCGACCGCGCCTATATCACGGCGCACACGACCGGCTTCGAACAAGCTCTTTTTTCAGCATCGGCGCTCGATCTCGCCAGTGTTGCCACCGCAACAGGCCTTGGCGAAGACGAGCTTGCCCGCTTCTTCAGCCTGTTTGCCGCGACCGCGAAGACGGTGACCGTTTACAGCCAGGGCGTGAACCAGTCGTCGTCCGGCACCGACAAGGTCAACGCCATCATTAACTGCCATCTCGCCACCGGCCGCATAGGCAAACCGGGTACCGGCCCGTTCTCGGTGACCGGCCAACCCAACGCCATGGGCGGCCGCGAGGTCGGCGGCATGGCCAACATGCTGGCCGCCCATATGGAGATCGAAAATCCCGAACACCGTGATCGCGTCCAGCGTTTCTGGAATGCCCCCGACATCGCGCAAAAGCCCGGGCTGAAGGCGGTCGAGATGTTTCAAGGCGTGGCCGACGGCCGCATCAAGGCGCTGTGGGTCATGGCCACCAACCCGGTCGATTCGATGCCGGACGCAGACGCCGTCGAAGCGGCGATCAAGGCTTGCCCGTTCGTTGTGGTGTCGGACGTGCTGGCCAGCACGGACACAGCGCGTCACGCCCATGTCCGGCTGCCCGCCGCCGCCTGGGGTGAAAAGAACGGTACCGTCACCAATTCGGAGCGCCGCATCTCGCGCCAGCGGTCGTTTCTGGCGGCGCCCGGCGAGGCAAGGCCCGACTGGTGGATCATTGCGGAGGTGGCGCGACGGATGGGTTTCGGCGAGGCGTTCGGGCATCAGACGTCGGCGGAAGTTTTTGCTGAGCATGCCGCCCTGTCCGGGTTCGAGAATGACGGTGAGCGGGATTTCGATATTGGCGCTTACAGTGGACTGGATGCGGAGGGCTATGAAGGGCTGGCGCCGTTCCAATGGCCAGCGCCCAGTCCACGAGGCGGCACGACCGAACGCCATCCCACCCGTTTCTTCGCCAACGGCCATTTCTACACGCCGGACCGCAAAGCCCGCTTCATCGCCATCCGCGCCACCACGGAAAGCCGTACCAGCTCCGACTTCCCGCTCATCCTCAACACCGGCCGCATCCGCGACCACTGGCACACCATGACGCGCACCGGCAAAAGCCCGCGCCTGTCGCAGCACATCGCCGAGCCCTTTGTCGAAATCCACCCCGTGGACGCGCAGCACCACGGCATCGGCGACGCCGACATCGTACGTATCTCCAGCCCGCGCGGCGACGTCCTGGTGCGCGCCCTGATCACATCCCGCCAGCGCCAAGGCAGCGTCTTCGCGCCGATGCACTGGACCGATCAGTTCGCGGCAAAAGGCCGGCTCGACGCATTGACCGCACCACTCATCGATCCGGTTTCAGGTCAGCCGGCGTTGAAACATGTCGCGGCCCGTATCGAGAAATTTGCCGCAAAGGCCTTTGGTTTCGCCGTGATGCGCCGCCGTCCCGAGGCGATTGCTGCTGACTATTGGGCGGTCGCTCGTTGCAAGGGCGGATGGCGTGTCGAACTCGCCTTTGCCGACGATGGCGCCGACTGGACAGCCTTCGCCGCCTCGCTCTTCGAGGCCCCCTCGGCCGAAATGCTCGCCTATCACGACCGCGACGCCGGCCAGCACCGCATCGCCGCCTTCGACGGTCAGCACCTGACGGGCGCCTTGTTCGTCGCGCCCGGCCCGGTTGCGGTGTCGCGCGGCTGGGCGGCCGAACAGCTCGAAGAGGTCCACGCCAGTCAGCGCGAGCGCTTCAGGATCGTCGCCGGCCGCGCCGGTGCCGAACGGCCGGACGCCGGTGCCACCGTCTGCTCCTGTTTCAACGTCGGAGCCAACCAGATCGCCGCCGCGGTGGCGGCCGGCTGCACCACCGTCGAAGCCATCGGCGGCGCGCTGAAAGCCGGCACCAATTGCGGCTCCTGCCGGTCCGAGATCCGCGCCCTCATCCAGGCTAGCCGCGTTCAAGCGGCGGAGTGAGCCGCAATCCCTGCGATTGCGATGGCGCAGATGGAAGCGGCGTCGCCAAGGTCCTGGCAAATGGCGGGAATTGCGATACTCGTTCGATAATCCAGGCGGTCGATCGCATTTCCAAGTAGAACGCGGCAAGGGTCCGCCGCCGCGCGATACTATCGCCCGGGAGTTTCCAAGCCAAAGCATCAGTTAGCGGACTGAACCACGGACCGGTGCCTGCCGATCCATGCCCCGGCTGGCCCTGTTGTCAGCAAATGGTACGTCTGGACACAAGTGTTGAAGGCTGAAAAATAGGGAACGCAACTTCGCTATCCGAGTTGCTTTCAAGAGATCGGGAGATCCGCGCTGAATCTGGAAGACATAGCCGCCCATCCGGCCTTGCACCGCTACGTACAGGAACAGTCGCAGTCCCTGATCCGAATCTATGAGGAAACCCCGCGACTGGCTTCAATCTTTGCCACGCAGCAACGCTGGTTGATGGCCCATGTGGGCCTTGCCATGCACTTCCGGCGGGACCCGAACGACCGCCGAAAGGAACTGACCGTATCGCGTTTCATCGAGGTCGTGCACAGGAACGCCGTGGCCAGCCGCAATACGGCGGATGCTTTCATCAAGGAGATGCTGCACTACAACATCGCCGAGTATGTGGCGGGCGGGGACGGCCGCACGCATCCCCTGCAACCGACGGCCGCCACCATCGAGAGGTTCACCGGCTGGGTGACCGCCCATCTGCGCACACTTGACCATATCGATGGCGGCGACCGGCTGGGCAGGTACCTGGAACGGCCCGACATGCTTGCCACGCTGCAGCCACTGATCGCTGACGGCCTGCTGGCATCAAAGCCGGTGCGCGAACCCAACCAGACCTTTTCCCTTTTCATCTGGCTCAACAATGGCGGCATCGTGATGGACTGGCTGATGTCCGGCATCGATCCGGATCATGCCGGCCTGGAGCGGATTCCGACCGGCGTGGTTTCGATCGGCGATTTCGCCAAATGGCTGAAGCTGTCGCGGACCCATCTCGGCCGCAAACTGCGCACCGCCGAGGAACTCGGCAGCATTGGCTGGCTTGGCCAACGCGGTCATTCGGTGATGTGGGTGTCGCACGGGTTCTACGAGGAATACATGACGGTGCAGGCAGCCAAGCTGGCTGTCGTCGACAATGCCTTCAAGGCTTGTTTTCCGCCACCGCGATGACTGAGCAGCGCCCCGCACAAGGGCCGATCTTGGGGAAAGCGCGAGGCGGATTTCCGCCTGTAATTGGGGCGGACAAGGAGAGATGCCGATCTTGCGCTTCCGCGTAGCGAAGAAGCTGCGTCCACCATAGTGCCCAGCACCCAGTCACCACTATCGATGGGCGGCGTCTGGGCACAAGCCGCGAAAGTTGAAAAGGTAGTCTTGCACGCAAGCTGCGCGCCGCCGAGGACCTCGGCAGCGTCGGCTGGCTCGGCCAACGCGGTCATTCGGTGATGTGGGTGTCGCGCGATTCTGTCGGAGATACAGACCGCCCAGGCGGTGAAGCCGGCCATCATCGATGCCGCCGGCGACGTAGCCTTTGGCCCTGCCGCCGGCCGCTGACCGGTACGGCCGATGCTGGACAATCGTCAGAACCTGTCCAGCATTAGAGCCCCGTGTACACCCTGTGTCGATTGATGCTCGCCGAGCATCACCGACGCTGATCTTGGGCAGACCTCGGCGTTCTCAGTCGATGTCGAACGACACGCCCTGGGCAAGCGGCAGCGCCTTGGAATAGTTCACCGTGTTGGTGGCGCGCCGCATATAAGCCTTCCACGCATCGGAGCCGCTCTCGCGGCCGCCGCCGGTTTCCTTTTCACCGCCGAAAGCACCGCCGATCTCGGCGCCCGACGTGCCGATATTGACATTGGCGATGCCACAATCCGAGCCGTCGACACCCAGGAAACGCTCCGATTCCTGCAGATCGCGCGTGAAGATCGACGACGACAGGCCCGCACCCACCGCATTGTGTTCGTCGAGCACGGCGTCGAAATCCGAATACTTCATCACATAGAGAATCGGCGCGAAGGTCTCTTCCGTCACAGGCGCGACCTGCTTCGGCATCTCGACCAGGGCCGGATGCACATAGTAGGCGTCCGGATGACCGTTCACGACGCGCGTGCCGCCGGTCACCTTGCCGCCATGGGCGGTGGCTTCCTTCAACGCCTTCTGCATGGCATCGAACGCCGCCTTGTCGATCAGCGGCCCAACCAGCGAAGAGGTCTCCAGCGGGTTGCCGACCGAGACGCTCTGATAGGCTTTCTTCAGTCGCGGCACCAAGGCATCGTAGACGCTCTCATGCACGAACAGGCGCCGCAGGGTCGTGCAGCGCTGGCCAGCCGTGCCCATGGCGCCGAAAGCGATGGCGCGCAGCGCCATGTCGAGATCGGCGGTCGGGCAGACGATGCCGGCATTGTTGCCGCCGAGTTCCAGCACGGCACGCGCAAAGCGCTTGGCCAGGCGTGGGCCGACGTCGCGGCCCATGCGGGTCGAGCCGGTCGCCGAAACCAGCGGCACCTTCGGATGGTCGACCAGGATCTCGCCGACGGCGCGGTCGCCGATCAGCACCGGCGCCAGCCCCTGCGGCGCATCAGTGCCGAAACGCTTGACCGCGCGCTTGAAGATCGCCTCGCAGGCAAGCGCCGTCAGCGGCGTCTTCTCCGATGGCTTCCACACCACGGCGTCACCGCAGACAAGCGCCAGTGCCGCATTCCACGACCAAACCGCAACCGGGAAGTTGAAGGCGGAAATGACGCCGACCACGCCGAGCGGATGCCAGGTTTCCATCATGCGATGGCCCGGACGCTCGGTCGCGATGGTCAGACCATACAATTGCCGGGACAGACCTACGGCGAAATCGCAGATGTCGATCATCTCCTGCACTTCGCCGAGCCCCTCGGACGGGATCTTGCCGACCTCGATCGACACCAGCCGGCCAAGCTCGGCCTTGTGCGCACGCAATTCCTCGCCGAGCAGCCTTACCAGCTCGCCGCGCTTCGGCCCGGGCACCAGCCGCCAGGACTGGAACGCCTTGTGCGCGGCATCGATGGTCTTGGCCGCATCGGCCGGCGAGATGGTCTTCAGCGCGGCGATCTGTTCGCCCGTCACCGGGCTGCGCACGATCAGGTCGCCGCCGACAAGCGCGTCCTTGGCCACACCCAGTTTCGCCAGAAGTTCGGCCGTTTCCTTCGCAATGGTCATTTTTGTCCCTTTCGGATCCCGTCGTCATCATATGGCGTCGGGTCAAAGCCTCGCGCCGCCCGCGTGCCGAAAAGGCACTTCAGGCATAGTCATGGCGTGGCCTTACTCGTTTCAGGGGAAAATCGCCACCCCGGCATGGTCTAAGCCCGAGCGGCACGATTGAGCCAGATGGGCGAACGCGGCTCAGTTGGCCTTTTTCGCCGGCACGCGCACGGCGCCGTCTTTCATCAAACGGTCGATATGCATGCGGATATGGGCTGCTTCCGCCGCCGTGTTGGCCAACGCGATGGCGCGGTCGAAGGCAACCCGCGCCTCCTCACCCCGGTCGAGCTGCATCAGCAGCCCGCCCTTGAGGCCGAAGAAGTGGAAATAGCCGGAAAGCCTTTCTTCCAGCGGCTCGATCATCGCAAGGGCCGCTTCCGGGCCGCGCACCTTGGAGACCGCCACCGCGCGATTGAGCGTGATGACGGGCGACGGCTGCATCTGTTCGAGCAGGCCGTAGAGGAGGTCGATCTCCACCCAGTCGGTGTCCTCGGCCTTCTCTGCCCGGGCATGCAAAGCGGCGATTGCCGCCTGCACCTGATAGGGACCGGGCTTGCGATGGCGTAACGCCTTGTCGACCAGCGCCAGCCCCTCGTCGATCATCTTGCGGCTCCACAGGCTGCGATCCTGGTCCTCGAGCAGCACGATCTCGCCGTCTTTGTCGAAGCGGGCCGGCGCGCGCGCATGCTGCAGCAAAAGCAGCGCCGTCAGCCCCATGATCTCCGGCTCGGCCTGGAACAGCCGCAGCAACAACCGGGCGAGCCGGATCGCCTCCTCGCACAGCGGCGCGCGGGCCGGCGCCTCGCCGCTGTTGGTCGAGTAACCTTCGTTGAAGATCAAATAGACCATCGCCGCCACCGCGGCGAGCCGCTCGGAGCGTTCGACCGCGCCCGGCGTCTCGAACGGCACGCCGGCGTCGGCGATGCGCGCCTTGGCGCGGGTGATGCGCTGTTCCATGGCGCTCTCGCCGACCAGGAAGGCGCGCGCGATCTGCTTGACGGTGAGACCGGAGACGATGCGCAGCGCGACCGCGATCTGCTGCGTTGCGGGAAGGTCCGGATGGCAGCAGATGAAGAGCAGCCGCAATATGTCGTCGCGATAGTGCGCGCCGTCCAGCCGCTCCGCGATGTCGCTCTCGGCATCCTCCAGATCGGAGATCTGGTCCTCTTCCGGCATCGGCGCCTGCTTGGCGCGCTTGCGCACCGCGTCGATGCCGCTGTTGCGGCCGACGAAGATCAGCCAGGCCGCCGGGTCGCGCGGCGGCCCGTTCTGCGGCCAGTTCTTCAACGCCCTGAGGCAGGCATCCTGAAAAGCTTCCTCCGCCGTATCGAGATCGCGGAAATAGCGCAGCAGCGCGCCCATTGCCTGCGGCCTGGCGACGCTGATCGCGGAGCTGATCCAGGCCAGTTCGGTCATACCGCAACACCGGTGGGATTGAACACCGAGACCGGCCGGATCTCATAGGAGCCGCCGCTCGGGTTGACCTCGGACAGCTCACGGGCGAATTCGACGGCCTCGTCGAGATCGGCGCATTCGAGCGTGTAGAAACCCAGGAACTGCTCCTTGGTCTCGGCGAAAGGCCCGTCGATGACGACCGATTCGCCTTTCACTTTCCGCAGCGTCGTCGCCGCCGTCGTCGGCAAAAGCCGCGCCACCGGGCCAAGCCGGCCAGCCTTGGCGTACTTGTCCTGTACGTTGATGAGATTGGCCATGACTTCGTCGTCCTGCGCCTTGCTCCAGGAGCTGACGACGTCTTCGGAGGCATAGCAGAGTATGGCGTAGAGCATGGCAGGTCCTTTTCTGTATCGAAGGACGAAACAGTATGACCGATCCCGACACCGCGTCGATAAAAAAAGACGGAGGGCGACCGTCAATCGCCGCCAGTCACCGTTGATGCATCTTTAACCATCTCAGCACGATCGCTTCCTCGTCATCGAGACCCTCGATGGGCCGTTTGCGCTTGTTGGCTTCCGCCATTTCTGCCAGCAGCCGTCCCTGCGACCAGGCCTCGAAGACCAGCGGATGAATATAGCATTTGCGGCAGACCGCGCGCGTGTTGCCCAGCCGCTCGGCCACCTTGTCGATGACGCTGTTCATCACCCGCTTTTGCTGGACCTGGGTTCCAGGCAGCTCCGTCTGCGCAAACAGCGACGCGGCATGGATTGTGGCCCCCCAGGTGCGAAAATGCTTGGAGCTGAACGTATCGCCGGCGGCATCCCTAATGTAGCGGTTGACGTCGTCGGAGCGGACCGGGCGTCTGTTGCCTTCCCCGTCGAGATATTGGAACAGTTTCTGGCCCGGCAGGTCCTGCGCACCGCGCACGATGCCGGCGATACGGCGATCGACCAGCCTCAGTTTCCATTCCTTGCCGGACTTGCCCTTGAAGGCGAAGCGCAGGCTGGATCCCTTGATATCGACATGGCGGTCGCGCAACGTCGTCAGGCCGAAGCTCTTGTTGTCTCTTGCATAGGCGGCATTGCCGACGCGGATCATCGTGTTGTCGAGCAGCCAGACGACCGCGGCGACGACGCGCTCGAATGGCAGGCCGTGGCGGCGCAAATCGCTGTCTATCGTGCCCCTCAGGGTGGCTAGGCTTTCGGCGAAGGCGACGAGGCTCGAATACTTGGCACCGTCGCGTTCTTCGGCCCATTGCGGATGATAACGATACTGTTTGCGCCCCCGCTGATCCCTGCCGGTCGCCTGGATGTGCCCATCGGCATCCGGTGAGATCCACACATCCGTCCATGCCGGCGGAATGCCGATCGCCTCGATACGCGCCCTGGCGGCATCCGAAACCGCTTTCCCGTCCGGTCCCTTGTAGGAAAATCCCTTGCCTGCCTTCACCCGGCGGATACCGGGCTCGGCATCGCTGACATAGGTCAGTGCGGCGCGCTCGGCCGCGCTTTGCGCCCCGTTCTTCGACGCGGCGTCACCGTCGGTTGACCGGCAGGGCGGCAATCCGGATCTCTGCAGCATGCAAGCTCCACGCGAATATGCGTAGATAAGCTGCTGGCCGACAGCTGGTTCCACGCCCCGCGCGAAAGTCGGCTGGCCGCGGCAAGCGAATGACGGGACCGTACGACTACAAGGCGCCCTGCAGTTCCACCGGCGGCGCCGACAGCCGCCGTCGCACCGCGAGCTTGAGCCTGTAGCGCAGGCAGCGCCAGGCTTCTGACCGTCGCTTTGGCGCGGCCGCGGCCACTGCCAGGAAGCGCGCGGCAATGTCCAGGTCGCCGCGCGCATAGTGGACGCGGGCGATCTTGAGGGCGACAAGCCCCTCCCTGGTCTTGAGCGCCGAGAGCGGGATGCCGCAATCGGTGAGCGTGCGCAATTCCCGGCGCCACTCCAGGAAGCGCCGCACCGGGTTGATTGCAAAGCGGTCGTCGGAACGGGCCGGCGAAACCTCATAGACCATGACGGGTTGCGGCGTCATGGCCAGCGAAGCCTTGCCCATCAGCCGCGCCCAGAACAGCGTGTCCTCGTCATAGGCGAGGCCCGCCGGAAACCGTGTGTCGCCGATCAGTTGCCGGGACGCCAGCACGCTGCCCACGGCGACGGAGCGTATGTCGCCCTTTACGTAGGCCGAAGCATTTGCCAGGCACGCAGCCTGATAGCCGTTCGGGATCTTGATCTGCCGATCCTGGCCGTTCACCCGCCGCCGGTAGGCGCCGACGATCATGCCGGCTTTCGGCTGGTTCTCCGCCTGCCGCAGCAGCGCGCGCAATCCGCCCTGAAGATGCAAATCGTCGGCGTCGATCAGATACACCCAGGGATGGAGCGCCTGCGCCAGCGCCACGTTGCGGGCGCCGCCGGCGTCACGGCATTCGGCCGGCAGCACGCGCAGCGGCAAGGCCAGTTGCGCCGCTGCCCGCCGTGCGACATCGGCCGTGTTGTCGGTCGATGCATCGTCGACCAGCAGGACCTCGCCGATGACGTCGGCCTCACTGCCAAGCGACGCCAGCGTTGTCGCGATGGTGGCCGCCGCATTGTAGGCAGGGATGACGACGCTGACCGCTTTCAATTACAAGACCCCGCGCCCGCCCATTGGCAGCAAAAATGGCTGTCCCTCGAAACAAATAGAGATTAGCGACCCCTTCAATGTTTGAGAAGTCGCTTCCTCCACCCACAATTGCAGTACAGGAACGCTTCGCGCTTTTCGCCCGCTGTCATACCTTCTCGAGCGCAACCGGAATGACGTCGACGGCCTGCTCGCCGACCTGTCCGCCCGTGGTCTTCAGCACGCCGACGATCGGCGCGACGTCGGGATAGTCCCGGCCGTAGCCGACGGTGATATGGTCGTTGCTGGCTCGCATGCCGTTGGTCGGGTCGAACTCCTGCCAGCCGGCGTCACGTCCGCACCAGACCTTGACCCAGGCATGCATGGCGTCGGCGCCTTCCAGCCGCGGCTTGCCCTTGGGCGGGATGGTGCGCAGGAAGCCGCTCACATAACCGGCCGGAATGCCGAGCCCGCGCAAGCCCGCGATCATGATGTGCGAAAAATCCTGGCAGACGCCGCGCTTCAGCCTGAAGGCATCGCTGGCCCGGGTCCGCACCGTGGTCGCCTCGCCGTCATAGGTGAACTCCCGATGGATGCGATTGCACAGATCCATTGCCGTGCCGGCGGCCGAGGTACCGATGCTGTCCCGCGCATAAGAGGTGATCGCCGCGTCCAGGCCGGAGTGCACGCTTCCGGCCAGAAAATGGTGCGGCGAGTCGGACGCCAACGACCGTACCGCGGCCAGTTCCTGCCGCAGCCGCCCGATATCGGGCGACACGTCGAGCCCCGGCTCCGCCCGCGACACCGAAACGCGTGCGCTCATCCTGATGTCGAGCGCGTCATGCGCATCGCGAAAGGCAATCGAAGTGACGTTGTTGCCGAAGAAGTCCGAGAAATCCGACCGCTCATTGGGCGCCGGGGCAAAGGACAGCGATGCGGCAATGACGCGCTGGACGCCTGATATCGTCGATGGCAGCACGCGGATCTGGTGGCGGCCGCCGCCCGCCGCGGCGGCATAGTCGTAGTGAAGATGAAGCCTGATGTCGTAGAGCATGGACTAGCCGAAATAGGCTTTGGCGAGGCTGTTGTAGAGACCGCCGATTTCATATGCGAGTTCGTCCAGCGCCTTTGCCGTCATGTCTGAAGGCTCCTTGATGGCTGTGGCCGTGTTGAGCTGCAGGATCTCCTTCGCCGCGGCCGACATGTGCCCCTCGCCGCCGACGGACGGCAACAGGCCGATCTCGGCCTTCAGCCTTTCCAGCTGGAACAGGATCGAGCGGGGATTGAGCGGGTCGAGCGCCAGAAGATCGACCACCGTGCGCCGGCCGGTCTGCACCGGATATTGCCGGCGATGGGTCATGACGCTGTCGCCGATCTCCAGCATCATGTCGAGCGCGCCGTCCGGCGCGTTGGGGCTGGTCAGCCGGGACAGCGTCCGGGCGATCTGGATGCCGCGTTCCAGCCGCCGGCCGATCTCAAGGAACCGCCAGCCGGCGAAGCGGTACATGTTCTCATGCAGAAGGCCGGAAAAACCGGCGAGCTTGCGCAGGATCACCGTCATGGCCCGCGTCGCGTCATCGCCCGGCGCCACCGTCGTGGCGAACTGGTGGATGGTCTTCGACAGGTCCTTGAGTGCCAGCCAGCCATCGGGAGAAAACCGGTCGCGGATCTGGCCAGCGCTGTAGACGGCGCTATCGAGCGTTCCGATCAGCCCCGACGGGATCGCCGTCTCGACGTCGATGCCGAACGGTTCGAGATAGTCCCTGATGTCGGCCAGCAGCGGCATGTCCGGATCGGATGTCTCGGCCAGCCGCACATGATAGGCACGCAGGATGCGCACCGTGTCTTCCGAACGCTCGATATAGCGGCCGAGCCAGGTCAGGTTTTCCGCAGCGCGGCTGGGCAGGCTGCCCGGCCTGGTGCGGGTGAAACTATCACTCTCCTGCGGCAGCAGCGTCTCGCGCTCGACGGGCCTGTCGCTGACCACCCAGACGTCGGCCGCCTGGCCGCCGCGCTGCATGGCGATCGCCGTCGGGTCGAGCGACAGGCCGACACGGGCGAACCCGCCCGGCATCACCGTCCAGCCATCGGGCGTACGCGCCAGATAGACGCGCAGGCTCGCCGGACGCGGCTCCAGCCAGCCTCCGACAAAGACCGGTGTCGTCGACAGCGTCACAGCTTCCTGGCCGACGAAGGCGCCGCCATCGCGTTCGATGCGCGCCACCAGCTCGGCCCGCTCGCCTGCCGACAGCGCCGAGCCCAGCGTGGTCTGGCCATCATCCTCGAAGGCAAGTCTCGTCGACAGCGCCGGGCCGACCACCATGCGGTCGATATTGGCAAGCACATGGGCGCGTTCGGTCGCCTGCCCGCACCACCATGTCGCGACGCTTGGCAAGAGCAGCTCCTCGCCACGCAATTCGCGCACGATCTTGGGCAGGAAGGCGAGCAGCGCCCGCGTTTCCATCAGGCCCGAGCCGAGTGCATTGACGGTCGCCACCGCACCCTGGCGGATCGCCTCGACCAGTCCCGGCGTGCCGATCTGCGAATCCGACCGCAATTCGACCGGATCGGCAAAAGCCGCGTCGAGACGCCGCCACAAGACGCTGATCGGCATCAGGCCGGAAACGGTGCGCACCATCAGCCTGCCGCCGGAAACGGTCAGGTCCTCGCCTTCGAGCAGCATGATGCCGAGATAGCGGGCGATATAGGCGTGTTCGTAATAGGTTTCGTTGAGCGGCCCCGGCGTCAAAATGGCGACGCGGCCGTCGCTCTCCCTGGCCATGCCGATCAGCGCGTCGCGGAAACGGCGGAAGAAGCCGGCCAGGCGATGCACATGCATCTCGCCATAGATGTCGGACAGCGCGCGCGTCGTCGCGACGCGGTTCTCCAGGGCGAAGCCTGCGCCTGACGGCGCCTGCGTACGATCGCCCAGCACCCACCACTGGCCGTCAGGCCCACGGCCAAGCTCGAAGGCACAGATATGCAGGTAATGGCCGCCGACCGGCGTGGTACCGACGACAGGCCGCAAATATTCGGGGCTGGCCGCGATCAATCCCGCAGGCAGGATGCCTTTTTCGATCAGCCGGTTGCGCCCATAGATATCGGCGATGGTTTCCTCGAACAATTCGGCGCGCTGCACGAGACCGGCGCTGATCGCTGCCCATTCGCTGTCTTCGATAAGCAGCGGCACATGCGCCAGCGGCCATTCGCGTTCATTGGCGCCGGCCTTGTCGTAGACGCGGTAATAGACGCCGGCGTCGCGCAGATACTGGTCGGCGCGGGCAAAACGCTGGCCGAGCTTCTCGGCACCGAGATCGTCGAGCGCCTCGATGAAATGCTTCCAGACCGGACGGGGATTGCCTGTGGCGTCGACCATCTCGTCGACGACGCCGTCGATGGGCTGGTAGTGCTCCAGCAGGCTATGGATCTGCGGCTTGCCGCGTATCCTTTTGTGATTCCCCTTTGCCATCGCTGATCAGAGTCTTGCCGGTCGCCTGAGGTCAAGGGTCATCGGGAAATCTTCCGCCGGTTGTTCCTCGCGCAGCACATAGGTCGATGGTGTATGGCCGCGCGGTTCGAAGCGGGCGAGCCGCCGCGCTTCCGCCTCGTTGCCGTTGACCGGGAAGGTGTCGTAATTGCGGCCGCCGGGATGCGCGACATGGTAGACGCAGCCGCCGATCGCCCTTCCCGACCAGCGGTCATAGATGTCGAACACCAGCGGCGTGTTGACCGGCAGCGCCGGATGCAGGCCCGAAGCCGGCTGCCAGGCCTTGAAGCGCACGCCGGCCACCGCGACCTCGCGGTTGTCGGTCACCTTCATCGGCACGACGCGGCCGTTGCAGACGATGGCGTGGCGCTCCGGATTGAGGCCTTCGGTCTTGACCTGCAACCGCTCGACCGAGGAATCGACGAAGCGCACGGTGCCGCCGATCGCGCCCTGTTCGCCCATGACATGCCACGGCTCCAGCGCCTGCCGCAGCTCCAGCTTGATGCCGGCATGCTGGACCTCGCCGCAGAACGGGAAGCGGAATTCGAGCTGCGCATCGAACCATTCGGGGCGGAACTCGAAGCCGTTGAGCTTGAGGTCGTCGAGCACGTCGAGAAAATCCGCCCAGACATGATGCGACAGCATGAAACGGTCGTGCAGCGAGGTGCCCCAGCGTACGAAGCGGCCGTCCAGCGGGTTCTTCCACGCGCGGGCGATGATCGCCCTGACAAGCAATTGCTGCGCCAGGCTCATGCGCGCATTGGGTGGCATCTCGAAGCCGCGGAATTCGACCAGCCCCAGCCGGCCGGTCGGGCCGTCCGGCGAGAACAGCTTGTCGATGCAGATTTCCGAGCGGTGCGTGTTGCCCGTGACGTCGGTCAGCAAATTGCGGAACAGCCGGTCGACCAGCCACGGCAAGGGTGCCGAGCCTTGGTCCGGATGCGGCACCTGCGCCATGGCGATTTCAAGTTCATACAGCGAATCGTGGCGTGCTTCGTCGAACCGCGGCGCCTGGCTGGTCGGGCCGATGAACAGGCCGGAGAACAGATAGGAGAGCGACGGATGCCGCTGCCATTGCAGCACCAGGCTCTTCAACAGATCAGGCCGGCGCAGGAACGGGCTGTCATTGGGCGTCGCACCGCCGACCACGACATGGTTGCCGCCGCCGGTGCCGGTGTGGCGGCCGTCGATCATGAACTTGTCGGCGCCAAGCCGCGTCAGCCGCGCCTCTTCATAGATCGCCGTGGTCGTCGCCACGCAATCCTGCCAGTTCGACGCCGGATGGATATTGACCTCGATGACGCCGGGATCGGGCGCGACGCGGATGACGTTGAGGCGCGGATCATGCGGCGGCCCGTAACCTTCTATGTGCACGGGAAGGCCGATGGAACGCGCCGCATTCTCGGCGGCGGCGACCAGTTCGAGATAGTCCTCCAGCGCTTCGACCGGCGGCATGAACACGCACAGCCGCCCGTCGCGCGGCTCGACCGAAAGTGCGGTACGCACCGCGCCGCCAATCTCGGTGATCTCCTGTTCGACCCGGTCCTGCTGACCGGTCGCGGCGGTGAACGACGCCGCCTGCTGCCGGCGCGCCATCTCGTCGGCGCCCTCCAGTTCGGCTGGCGCCACGGTGGGCAGGATCGCTTCGCGTACCGGCAATGGACCGCGCGGCAGTGACGGATCGACCGGCACGATGTAGGGGAATTGTGCCGGCGGCACGTAGGGCAGCGTGCCCAATGGCAAGCGGTAGCCGACCGGTGAATCGCCCGGCACCAGGAACAGCCGGCCGCGTCGTGTCTTCCATTTTTCCGAACGCCAGCGCGGTCCAGAAGCCTGGCTGTTCCAGCGCTGCACGGGCAACACATAGCCCGACGGTTTGGTCAGCCCGCGTTCGAACACCCTTGCCATGCGGCTGCGCTCTTCCGGGTCCTCGAGCTTGGAGTTGGACGGATCGACATTTTCCGGCAGCTTGCCTTCCTTGAGCAGCCATTCGGCAGGATCCTCATAGGCTTCGCTGACCATGGCCTTGTCGATGCCGAGCTCGCCGGCGATCGCCGTCAGCAGGCTTTCGGCCTGCTGCGGGCCAACCTTGGCTTCGCTTTTCTCCCGTGCGATCAGCGACGGATCGCTCCACACCGGCTGGCCGTCGGCACGCCAGTAGAGCGAGAAGGTCCAACGCGGCAGGCTCTCGCCCGGATACCATTTGCCCTGACCGTAGTGGAGGAAGCCGCCCGGTGCGAAGCGCTCCCGCAGCCTGCGGATCAGCGCATCGGCCTTTTCGCGCTTGGTCGGACCGACGGCGGCGGTGTTCCATTCGGCGGACTCGAAATCATCGATCGACACGAAGGTCGGCTCCCCGCCCATCGTCAGCCGCACGTCGCCTGCCGCAAGTGCCGCGTCGACCTTGTTGCCGAGCGCATCGAGCGCCTGCCAGCTTTCGTCGGAGAACGGCTTGGTGATGCGCGGATGCTCGGCGATGCGGTCGACCCGCATGTCGAAGCCGAACTCGACATTGGCAAAGCTCGCCATGCCCGAAATCGGCGCGGCATTGCGGAAATGCGGGGTCGCGGCCAGCGGCACGTGGCTCTCGCCGGTGAGGAGACCCGAGGTCGGGTCGAAGCCGATCCAGCCGGCGCCCGGCAGATAGACCTCGCACCAGGCATGCAGATCGGTGAAATCGACCGATGTTCCGGCCGGCCCGTCCAGCGCCACGAGATCAGGCTTCAGCTGGATCAGGTAGCCCGAGACGAAGCGCGCGGCGATGCCGAGATTGCGCAGGATCTGCACCAGGAGCCAGCTCGAATCCCGGCACGAGCCCTTGCCGGCGGCCAAGGTCTCCTCCGGCGAGAACACGCCGGTCTCCATGCGCACGATATAGGCGATCTCGCGCTGCAGCCGGGCATTCAGGTCGACGAGGAAATTGACGGTGTTCTTCGCGCTCGTGTCGATGGTCCTCAGGAAGGCCGAGAGCAGGGGGCCCGCCGGTTCTGGTGTCCGGTAGATGGCAAGGTCATCCCTGATCTCTTCCGGATATTCGAACGGGAATGTCTCGGCCGACGGCTCGACGAAGAAATCGAACGGATTGTAGACCGTCATGTCGGCGACGAGATCGACCTCGATCTTCAGTTCCGCCACCGGTTCGGGAAAAACGAAGCGGGCGAGGAAGTTGCCGTAGGGATCCTGCTGCAGATTGACGAAATGGTTCGCCGGCTCAACCTTGAGCGAATGGCTCAACACCTTTGTCCGGGAATGCGGCGCGGGCTGCAGCCTGACGATCTGGGGGCCGAGAACCACCGGCCGGTCGTATTTATAATGGGTCAGATGGTAGACGGCTGCCAGAATTGCCATGGGACCCCGGAGATCGGCGTTTCAAACGAATTCGCCGAACCCTGACACATCTGCTGGCCATTCTCCAAGCACAGATGTTGCGGTGCACCTAATTTAAGCAGCTGGCGCTCGCGTGCGGTGTGTTGAGATTCAGGTCAGGCCGAGTCGAGAGTGGTGGCTTTCGGGGTCGCCCTGGCGACGGCGGAGCGTACTTTGAAGTACGTGAGCTCGGTTCTACCGCGACGCAGCAGAACGGGGAAGCGCAGGAAGCCTGCCATTCGCAGGCCGGCCTTACCTGATTATCGGCACAGTTCAAAAGAACGCCTGCAATCCTGTCTGCGCCCGTCCCAGGATCAGCGCATGCACGTCATGCGTGCCCTCGTAGGTGTTGACCGTCTCCAGATTCTGCGCGTGGCGCATGACGTGGTAGCCGATCTGGATGCCGTTGCCGCCATGCATGTCGCGGGCCTGGCGGGCGATGTCGAGCGCCTTGCCGCAATTGTTGCGCTTGACGATCGAGATCATCTCCGGCGCCATCTTGCCTGCATCGAGCAGCCGTCCGACGCGCAAGGATGCCTGCAGCCCAAGCGCGATCTCTGTCTGCATGTCGGCGAGCTTCTTCTGGTAAAGCTGCGTGCCGGCCAGCGGCTTGCCGAATTGCTTGCGGTCGAGACCGTACTGGCGTGCGCGGTGCCAGCAATCTTCCGCCGCGCCCATCGAGCCCCAGGAGATGCCGTAGCGAGCCCGGTTAAGACAGCCGAACGGGCCGCCAAGGCCCTTGGCGTTGGGCAGCAGCGCGTCCTCGCCGACCTCGACGCCTTCCATCACCACTTCACCGGTGATCGACGCGCGCAGCGATAGCTTGCCGCCGATCTTAGGCGCCGACAGCCCCTTCATGCCCTTTTCCAGCACGAAGCCGCGGATCTCGTCCTTGCCGGTCTCGCCCTTCAGCTTGGCCCAGACGACG
The DNA here is from genome assembly GCF_002879535.1 of Mesorhizobium intechi. Classification (GTDB taxonomy): domain Bacteria; phylum Pseudomonadota; class Alphaproteobacteria; order Rhizobiales; family Rhizobiaceae; genus Mesorhizobium; species Mesorhizobium intechi. Next base: position 2,246 of record NZ_PNOT02000203.1, on the reverse strand, counting down.
AAGACGTCTGCGATCGGCGCGTTGGAGATCCACATTTTGGAACCGGAGAGCTTATAGCCGTTCGCGGTCTTCTCGGCGCGCGTCTTCATGCCGCCCGGGTCGGAGCCGGCATCCGGCTCGGTCAGGCCGAAACAGCCGATCCACTCGCCGCTGGCGAGCTTGGGCAGATATTTCTTGCGCTGCTCTTCGGAGCCATAGGCGTGGATCGGATACATCACCAGCGACGACTGCACCGACATCATCGAGCGATAGCCGGAATCGACGCGTTCGACTTCCCGCGCGACCAGCCCGTAGGTCACATAATTGGCGCCGAGGCCGCCATACTCTTCCGGGATGGTAATGCCGAGCAGGCCGGCCTCGCCCATCTCGCGGAAGATGCCGGCATCCGTCTTTTCATTGAGATAAGCATCCTCGATGCGCGGCGCGAGCTTGTCGGCGGCGAAGGCCGCCGCGCCGTCGCGCACCATGCGCTCTTCTTCCGAGAGCTGGTCCTCGATCAGGAACGGGTCTTCCCAGACGAATGCATTCTTTTCGGCGGCCATGGCTTCTCGATCCTCAACGGGTGAAGCCCGGCTTATCGGCCCGTGGTCTCAAAAAATCAAACGAAATTGCTTCACGGATCAATGAGCGTTAGGAATGGATCATGAGTGTCCAGCGCCGCCTTTTGCCCAACATCAGCGCCCTCGCCGCCTTCGAGGCGGTGGCCCGGCTTGGGTCTTTTACCGCCGCTGCGCAGGAGCTGGATCTGACCCAAGGCGCGGTCAGCCGGCAGATCAGGCTGCTCGAAGACCAGTTCGGGCGCCGGCTGTTCGAGCGCGACAGCCGCAATGTCCGGCTGTCACAGGCAGGCGAAATCTACGCCGAAGCGGTGCGTTCGGCCCTCGGCCAGTTGCGCGACGCAGCCCTGGGACTGATGAGCAATCGGCATAGTGGCATCTTGAACCTCGCCATTTTGCCGACCTTCGGAACGCGCTGGCTGATGCCGATGATCCCGGATTTCGTCGCGAACAATCCCGACATCACCATCAACTTCGTCACCCGCGTCGGCCGCTTCGACTTCGCCAGGGAAAGGCTGGACGCCGCGATTCACTACGGCCTGCCGGACTGGCCGGGGGCCGATTCGACGCTGCTGGTGCGCGAAACCGTGGCGCCGGTGGCCTCGCCCGAATTCCTCGCCGGCCGCGCCATCACCACGCCGGCCGATATCGGTCGCCTGCCACTGCTGCACATGGCGACGCGCCCCGGCGCCTGGACCGAATGGTTCGAGCATCAGGGCCTGAGCGCTCCGGCCGGACCCGGCATGCAGTTCGAACAATTCGGCACCGCCGCCCAGGCCTGCATGGCGGGGCTTGGCGTCGCGCTGTTGCCGCTGCTCCTCATCGCGGGCGAATTGCAGCGCGGCCAACTCGTGCCGGCACCCGGCCAGCCCATGCAAAGCCGCAGCGCCTATTACCTCGTCGTCCCGCACGACAAGCGCGACCATCCCCCCGTCGCCAGCTTTCGCGACTGGCTGCGAGACCAGGTCGAGAAGGAGCCGGCTGTTCTGGCGTGGTAGCTACTTCCGCTTCAGCGCATCCGCCAGTGCCGCACCGAAGGCCCCTTGCTGGGCCGGCCGTTCCGGCTGGCGTTGCGGCGCCGGCGAGCGCGGCGCCGGCCTGCCGCCGCCATTGTCGCGCGGGCCAGCACGCGGCGCACCACCCTCGCCGCCATCCTTGCGCATGGACAGAGCGATGCGCTTGCGCTTGATGTCGACGTCGACGACGCGTACTTTGACCACATCGCCGGCCTTGACCACTTCATGCGCGTCCTTGATGAAGCGGTCGGCCAGTTGCGAGACATGCACCAGCCCGTCCTGATGGACACCGATATCGACGAAGGCGCCAAAGGCCGCGACATTGGTCACGGTGCCCTCCAGCAGCATGCCGGGTTTGAGGTCCTTGATGTCGTCGACGCCGTCGGCGAAGGTCGCCGTCTTGAAGCCGGGGCGCGGATCGCGGCCGGGCTTCTCCAGTTCCGCCAAAATATCACGCACCGTCGGCAGGCCGAAACGCTCGTCGACGAAGACGCGCGGATCGAGCGCTTTGAGCGCGGCACTGTCGCCCATCAGCGAGCCCACGTCGCGGCCGCAGGCGGCGACGATTTTCTTGGCCACGCCATAGGCTTCCGGATGCACCGAGGAGGCGTCGAGCGGCTCGCTGCCATTGGCGATGCGCAGGAAGCCCGCGGATTGTTCGAATGCGCGCGGC
>NZ_PNOT02000154.1 GCF_002879535.1 Mesorhizobium intechi | reverse complement strand
CGCGGGCGATACCAGCCCCGCCGCTGGAGTCCGATCCGCCAACGACAAGCACATGCGGTTCTCGCCTCAGCGCCATTGGTCCGTCTTTTCGATCCATTCCCGCATGCGCGCTTCCGGGTCGTCGTTCAGCGTGATGTCGGTGACCACCGCCGCGCTGTCGGCATCAGCCGCGAAAACTCCGTCGAGCCTGTCAGGGTTGAGACCGCCAATGGCGACCAATGGGATTGGCGCTATCCGATGCTTCCATTCTCTGATCCGTTCGAGTCCCTGCGGCGCCCATTTCATCGTCTTCAGGATGGTGGGATAGATCGGACCGAGTGCGATGTAGTCGGGCATGGCCGTTATGGCCGTTTCCAATTCTGCATGATTATGAGTGCTGAGCCCGAGCCTCATGCCGGCCGCCCGTATCGCCAAGAGGTCGGCGGTTTGTAGATCCTCCTGACCGAGATGAACGAAGTCGCAGCCTTCCTCGATGGCCAGTCGCCAGTAATCATTGATGATGAGCTGGCACCCGTATCGCGCGCACAAGGCCTTCGCTGTGCGGATCTCAGCGCGCAATCCGGCTTCGCCCATGGTCTTGATGCGAAGCTGCACCAGCTTGACGCCGAGCGGCACCAGCCGATCGATCCAGGCTGCACTTTCGACGATCAGATAGAAGGGATCGAGCTTCATGAGAAAACCGCCCTGCCGATCGTCGGTGTCGAGGGCACGGCGACGTCACGCGGTTCAAGCATTCCCGAACTGAAAGCCTCACGACCGGCCTCGACCGCCTTGCCGAACGCACGCGCCATGCCGACCGGATCGGCCGCCTTGGCGACCGCCGTGTTCAGGAGCACGGCGTCGAAACCGAGCTCCATGACCGTTGCGGCGTGTGACGGTCGCCCGAGCCCCGCATCCACAATCAGCGGGACATCGGGGAAATGTCCGCGCATCGAGCGCAGCGCCGTAATGTTGACCGGGCCGAGGGCCGAACCGATCGGTGCGCACCACGGCATCAAGACCTTGCAGCCCCCCTCCAGCAGCCGCTCGGCGACGACAAGGTCATCGGTGGTATAGGGGAATACATCAAAACCGTCCTCGCACAGGATGCGGGCGGCTTCGACCAGGCCGAACACGTCCGGTTGCAGCGTGTCGTGGTTGCCGATCACTTCGAGCTTGATCCAGCTCGTGCCGAAGACGTCGCGCGCCATTTTCGCAGTGGTCACCGCTTCCTTGACGGAATGACAGCCAGCAGTGTTGGGCAGGATTCTGACGCCCAGCGAGCGGATCAACGACCAGAATTTCTCGCCGGCCCGACCGCCTGCCATCTCACGGCGCAGCGAGACGGTCACCACCGACGTGCCCGATGCCTTGACCGCATCGGCAAGGATGGCCGGCGAAGGATATTGCGCGGTGCCGAGAAGCAGGCGGGAAGGAAGCGTCGTCCCGAGAAGCTCGAACATGCTAGCCTCCCTGCATCGGCGAAAGGATTTCGATCCGATCGCCGTCGCTCAACCGGAATTCCGCCCGGTTGGCTTTGTGCACGAGGTCGCTGTTGACGGCGGTCGCCAGCCAATCGCCCTCATAGTCGAGCGCGGCAAGCAGCTCGGCCAGGGTGTTGGCGGCAACCTCATGCGCTTCGCCGTTGACCAACAGTTTCATGAGCAAGCTCCTTGGTTCTGTCTTGATTGAAAACCAGCTCGGCAGCCTGGCGCGCCATGGCGGGGGCGAGGAGAAAACCGTGGCGATAGAGCCCATTGATCGCGACGGTGTCTCCGCTCGTTTCGACGCGCGGCAGGTTGTCGGGAAAGGCCGGACGAACGCCGACACCGGTTTCAACGATCTCGGCCTCGTCAAAGGCCGGATGGAGGGCATAGGCCGCGACCACAAGCTCCATCATTGAACGCGCTGTGACCGGTCCTGTGGACTGGCTCTCGATCATCGTCGCGCCAACCATGAAACGGTGGTCGGTGCGCGGCACCACGTAAAGTGGAAAGCGCGGATGAAGCAGCCGGACTGGGCGCGACAGCGAGACATCAGGCGTACGCAGGATCAGCATTTCGCCCCGAACGCCACGCAGCCTTGCATCGACGGCGGACATTCCCGTGCAGTCGAGCTGACGATCGAAACCGGAAATCTGCCGGGCATCGGCTCCAAAGCGGAATTCGACGCCCATCGCCGCCAGCCTGTCATGCAGTGCCGCCATCGCCTGGCGTGGGTCGAGATGGGCTTCGTCGGGGAAGAACAGCGCACGGCGGAAGCGACCGGCGAGGTCCGGCTCGAGCTGTGCGATTTCGTTTTCATCGACAGGCCTGTACCCCGACGTGCGGTTGGCAAACCGGTCGAGCTCGCCCGCATCGCGCGGCGCGGCCACGACCAGTGTTCCGGCCCGCGTCACCTGCCCGGGCGTTGCCGTATCCCACCAGTCGGCGGCGTCGCGTCCGAGATCGAGCACCGGCTGCTCGGCGCTTTCACGCTCGCACCATGGCGCCAGCATGCCGCCGGCGAACCACGACGCATTGCCACCGAGGCCATGCCGGGTCTCGACGACGGTCACCGCCGCGCCGCGAGCGGCGAGTTCGAAGGCTGCGGTGAGACCGGCGACGCCGGCCCCTTGGACCAGCACCCTCATGATGGCTCATGCGCCTCCGACATCAGCGGTGCGCCGGCCTCGTCCGCCGGCACATAGAGATCGCCGCCCTCGCGATATTTCGCCGCCATCGCCGCCATGCCCTCCTTCTGCGCCTCGGCGCGGATGTCGTGGGAGATGCGCATGGAGCAGAATTTCGGCCCGCACATCGAGCAGAAATGCGCCACCTTGTGCGCCTCCCTGGGCAAGGTCTGGTCGTGAAAGGATCGCGCTGTTTCGGGGTCGAGTGACAGGTTGAACTGGTCCTCCCAGCGGAACTCGAAGCGCGCCCGCGACAGCGCATCGTCGCGGGTTTTCGCGGCCGGATGGCCTTTGGCGAGGTCGGCGGCGTGAGCAGCGATCTTGTAGGTGATCACGCCAATCTTGACATCGTTGCGATCGGGAAGGCCGAGATGTTCCTTCGGCGTCACATAGCAAAGCATGGCGGTGCCGAACCAGCCGATCATTGCGGCGCCGATACCTGAGGTGATGTGGTCGTAGCCTGGCGCGATATCGGTCGTCAGCGGCCCAAGCGTGTAAAAAGGTGCCTCGCCGCAGACAGCGAGCTGCTTGTCCATGTTCTCCTTGATCTTGTGCATCGGCACGTGGCCAGGCCCCTCGATCATCACCTGGCAATCCTTGGCCCAGGCGATCTGCGTCAGCTCGCCAAGCGTTTCCAGCTCGGCGAATTGCGCCGCGTCGTTGGCGTCGGCGATCGAGCCGGGACGAAGACCGTCGCCAAGCGAGAAGGACACGTCATAGGCGCGGCAGATGTCGCAGATCTCCGCGAAGTGCTCGTAGAGAAAGCTTTCCCGGTGATGATGGAGGCACCACTTGGCCATGATCGAGCCGCCGCGCGAGACGATGCCCGTGACCCGGTCGACGGTCAGCGGGATGTAGTGCAGCCGCACGCCGGCATGGATGGTGAAATAGTCGACACCCTGTTCGGCTTGCTCGATCAGCGTGTCACGGTAGACCTCCCAGGTAAGGTCCTCGGCAATGCCGTTGACCTTTTCGAGCGCCTGATAGAGCGGCACCGTGCCGATCGGCACCGGCGCATTGCGTACGATCCATTCGCGGATGTTGTGGATGTTGCGGCCGGTCGACAGGTCCATCACCGTGTCGGCGCCCCAGCGGATCGCCCAGACCATCTTTTCGACCTCTTCGGCCATCGAGGAGGTGACGGCGGAATTGCCTATATTGGCGTTGATCTTCACCAGGAAATTGCGGCCGATGATCATCGGCTCGCTTTCGGGATGATTGATGTTGGCGGGAATGATCGCCCGCCCGCGCGCCACTTCGTCGCGCACGAATTCGGGTGTGACGAAATCCGGGATCGCCGCGCCGAAAGCTTCGCCGTCGCGCTGCAGCTTGCCGCGCAGGATCTCTCGGCCGAGGTTCTCGCGGATGGCGACGAACTCCATTTCAGGCGTGATGATACCGGCGCGCGCATAGGCAAGCTGGGTCACCGCCTTGCCCTGCTTCGCCCTGAGCGGCCGGTTACGAATGGGAAATTCCGGTGTCAGGCGCTCGCCAGTCGCAAATCCGTTGTCCTCCGGCCGCACGTGGCGGCCACCATGGGCCTCGACATCGCCGCGCGCCATGATCCAGTCGTGGCGAAGTCGGGCAAGGCCCTTTTCGATGCTGGTTTCGACAGTCGGGTCCGTATAGGCGCCGGACGGATCGTAGACGGTGACCGGCGGCTCGCCGGCTGTCGGATGGACGGAGATTTCGCGCATCGGCACTTTGATGTGCGGATGGAGGACGCCAGACTTGTGGATCTTTCGCGAGGCGGGCAGTGGTCCCGTCGACACGGCGGGGGTGAGGGCATCCATCTTGAGGCTCCTTTGCTCATGCATTGGAGACCCAGTTCTGTGCCGGAAGGATGAAAAGACGCTTCTGCCGACCTGCCGAAACAGGATCTCGGGCGTAAACCCCCGCAAAGCGCTTGCACCGTCCCTACGCCAGTATGAACTGGATCAGGTTCAACGGGTCACTGCGCCGCGAAAGCCAGCAGTATCTCAGCCCCTTGCCGGGACTCCCCTGGTGAATGCGCCGAATTGAACGGGCCGGCGCTATTTTGTCAAGCGCATTCGTCCCGCAGCGGTGATCGGCGACCAAACAAACCCAGCGGAAAAGCATGGTAGTATCGAGAGCAAGTCACGCTCCAGAGGAGCGGTGAAGCGCCCCCAATAAGGCGAGCCCTCATGCTGATTTCGGTGCCTTTTCCAGCACGGTGTTTTCGGGGCTTTCCGGAACAACACTGCTGCCGCCCAGTTGGCTGAGATTGCTATAGATGTCTGTCTTGCTCGTCGTCGGCAATCCTTCCCCTTCGGCTAGACGCCCCGTTTGTTTCCCCAGAGCAGAACATGAAGCTGCGGCAGTACACGCGCCTCGAACCACCTGTCACGGGTCACCTTTTCAACCAGCCATTCCATGCGGCTCATCACACCGGCCATGTCGATGAACGCGTCTTCGTTGCCGGGACGCGGCGGCGTGTGATTGCCGGGCTGCAGATAGACGGGTAATTGCGGGTAGCGCGCCGCGGCGTCTTTGGCATAGGCATAGTCATCATCGTCGAAGACGACGAGCTTGAGCGCCATCTGCGGCTTATCCTGCGCCGCCTCTAAGCAGGCGTCGAACGCGGCCCAATCTGTCGTCATTTCACTTGAGGGCGGCTTGGGGCTGAGCACCAGCACGTCGAGATCCGCGAACCATTGCTTAGACACCGAACCTTGGGTTTCCAATGCAAAACGGTAGCCCTCGCTATGCCCGCGGTCGATCAAATGGCCAAGCGGCTGGATGGCCGGATTGCCGCCCGACAGCGATACCATGACGGGCTGACCGCCGGAAAGTGCAATGACCTTTTGCCAAACCGCGTCGGGAGACATCATCTCCCAATCATGGCGGAAGCGACGGTCCACCGCATGCAGGCTGTCGCACCAGGAACAGCGATAATCGCACCCGCCGGTTCTTACGAACACCGTCGGCAAGCCGATCAGCACGCCTTCGCCCTGAATGGTCGGCCCAAAAATCTCGCTCACCCGGATTCCGGGATGCAAGGCGCAAGTCATGGCCGGTATTCCGCCCAGGTTTTCGGCGTCTCGCTCACCCGCACGGCGGAGGTTTCGGGTAGCCGCACCTTGCACCAGTCGTAGAAGTGCCTGGCCAGGTATTCCGCTGTGGCATGGTCATGCCCCAGCACGTCGTTAAGATGCCGATGGTCGAACGTCCCATCGATGTAGTGCTTGAACGCCGCCAGATCTTGGTAGTCGCGCACAAAGCCGTGTTCGTCCAGTTCGCCACCTGAAAGCTCCACTACGACGATGTAGTTGTGGCCGTGCAGACGTGCGCACTGATGATCTGGTGGCAAGGAGGTGAGCTGATGCGAGGCCGAGAAGTGGAACTCTTTGGTAATGCGGAACATCACGCGCTCCTTGTCTGGATAGCGTGGAGCCAGAAGTCCGCGTCCTCATAATCTGTCGGGTCGGCAATGCCGGCCAGATTGAATGCTTCGCGCCGTTCGACGCATGTCCCGCAGCGACCGCAATGACGTGCGCCGCCCTTGTAGCAGGACCACGTCGCCTCGAACGGTGTGGCGTACTTTGCCCCCTCGCTGACGATGTCGGCCTTCGACATATTCACATAGGGAGCGTAAAGGCGGATATCGGCGTAGCCTGCGAGCGCATGGTTCTGCATCGTCTGAAAGGCGTCGATAAAAGCGGGCCGGCAATCGGGATAGATGAAATGATCTCCGCCATGGACGGCAGTGGCCACCGCATCGGCCTTCTGCGCGGCGGCAACCCCGAAGGCGATAGCCAGCATGATGGCGTTCCTGTTCGGCACCACCGTGATCCTCATGGAGTCTTCGGCATAGTGCCCGTCGGGCACGTCCACACTATCAGTCAGCGCCGAGCCGCTCAGGTTCCGGCCAACATCGCGGATATCGACGATCTGGTGCGGAACACCCAGCCGCTTGGCGCAGATGGCGGCAAAGCCGAGTTCCTTTTTGTGCCTCTGGCCGTAATCGAACGAAAGCAGGCCAATGAGTTTCTGCTCGGTCGCCACCTTGTGAGCGAGCGAAACAGAGTCCAATCCGCCGGAGCAGATGACGAGGGCATTCATGGTTTGAATCCTTGTTTTGACCGGGTAAGGCTGCGACCGGAGATTTCTCTGCGTTCCCACTACTCCACGGAGCCGGTTTTGTGAATGGGGTGGACGCGATTGAGCGCACGTACCTTGTTGTCAGCGTCCCCAAGATGACTTTGCACGCGACTTGTCGCGCATCTTCGACCGCTGGGGGGCTGAGTCCGGCGCTGCGTATGTAGGCGTATAGACGATGCAGAAATCACTGCTGTGGCGCAGCAGCATTCCCGACACACCTTCGGCTTGTCCGGTTTGCCCCAGAACTTGTATGTCCCGAGTTTCGGCGACAACGCAAGGGTCGACCGGCAGTCCAGTGAAAGGCTTCTGCCGCGTGCTTTGCCGTTTTCTGGTCTGCGCATAGATCGCCTCGAGCCGCCGCGCCTCGTCATTGGTCAGAGCTGGGAATTCCTTTCCGAGGGCGCGGCTCGATAGGGGCCACCATTCTGGTTAAGGAAACGGAAGAGCAGATCGATCAGCCGCTCGGGCATGTCGATAAAGGCATTCACCTATTGCCGGAATTGATCGTAGCGCTGCAGAAAAGCTGTTTCGTCAGGGAGGTACCGTTCGATCGTCCGCCGAGCGCAGGCAAAAAGAAATTCGGCGTGCGGGGTTGCATCGAAGTGTCAGTAGAAATCCGCGGTGTCATTCAGCACCCGGACGTTGAATTGCGGCGTCAGTTCCCATTCGACCAATGGCAGAAGGCGCTTCGAATAGCTCTCCAGCATACGCCTGTACTCGTCGATCTGGTCCAGGATCGCGGCCGATACGGGAACACCACTCCCGGCGATTGAAGCGGTGCATGGCAAGGACGTGGTGGATCAGGTAGCGGTGAATGCGGCCGTTTCCGTCCTCGAACTGATGGATGTAGACAAAGCCGAAGGCGAAGATTGCGGCGGCGACGACTGCATCAAGGTTTTGCGCTAGGCCTTGATCGAACGCAATTCCAGAACAACTTTCCTAGACTGAAGGCGTCGCAAGGCAAGACATTGTCGGCGCTGATCGTCATCCCAACTGATCCAAGCATCGGTTCCTGCTTCTTGGGTCTGGTCGGCGAGCGCTCTGGCTGACCTAATCCAAATACCTAAGAATCACACGGTTCCATTGCGCTGATCGAGACGGCCTTCTAGCCCTATCCATGCCATGGATGCATTCCATCCAAACAACCAAGTTTACGGACCTGTCATGATGCTGCATAGCGAAATACCGGCAGGCACCGATCGATCACTCCACTGCCTTGATCATTAGATGAGCGCGCCAATAGATTCCAATAGAAGGAGAACTGTGGATGCCCCTGTGCCAGTGGATGCCCTGCTGTTCGGCGGAACTCTGAGGGGTCCTTACGCCACACCGTGTTGTAGAGACCGCATATCTAAACAGCAGGTGGCTGACAACGATGGCGCTTGCAATAGAAAGTACTGGCCCATTGCAACATGACCCCACCCTGCCTGTCCACTAACAAAGCGAAATCATGAAATTCGGGTCAAGCGGCGTTCGAGGATTGGCTTCGGAATTGGTCGGCAAGGCCAGCGGACTTTATGCCGAAGCTTTCGCTTGGCGTTTGATTTCCAGCCGGGTTCAGCCGAATAGTCCGGTCTTCATAGGCCGCGACCTACGTGACAGCAGTCAGGCGATAGCCGACAATTGCATGGCGGGGTTGGCCGCAAATGGTTTCCAGCCGATCGATTGCGGCACCATACCTACGCCTGCCCTGGCACTATATGCATGCAAACACGGCGCGGCGGCTCTTATGGTCACCGGGTCGCACATTCCAGCCGATCGCAATGGCATCAAATTCTATGGCCCGAATGGTGAAATCAGCAAGGCGGATGAGGCCGCGATTACGCGCTTTGTAGCCGAAAGATCAATTGCGTATTGCTTACCAACGGCTTGTCTGGGAGCGACGTGGCCTATGCACCGTGAAGAAGCGATCGCGTCTTATCGAGAGCGCGCCCATGACATGCTGGAGCCGGGCTCACTTTCCGGCATGAGACTTGGTGTCTATCAGCACAGTTCGGTCGCGGCGGAACTGTTGGTACAGGTTCTTCGATCGCTCGGTGCCAGCGTGGTCGCCGTCGGGAAAACCGGGACCTTCGTACCTGTCGATACCGAAGCCGTGGACGCAGCAACAATCGCAAAATTGAAGAAGTGGGTCCGCGAATTCGGTCTCGATGCCATCGTGTCGACCGATGCGGACGGTGATCGGCCACTCATCGCTGATGAAAATGGCGATCTTCTTCGCGGCGACCTGGTTGGGCTTGCAACGGCTCTTTTCCTGAAGGCAGACACGATCGTGACGCCAGTGACCTCCAATTCGGGAATTTCGAAGGCCTTTGGTTTCGCGGTCCAGAGGACGAAAGTCGGGTCTCCATTTGTCATTGAAGCAATGGAAGCATTACACGGCGCCGGCGGCGTCATCGTCGGCTTTGAGGCCAATGGTGGTTTTCTGCTGGGCTCGGATTGTGCGGTGAATGGGAAGACATTGACTGCACTGCCGACGCGGGACTCATTCCTCCCGATCCTGGCCGTCCTCGGTACCATGGCGTCGACAAAAAAGAAGCTGTCGCGACTGCGCGGGCTTTGGAATCTTCCTGTGTGCGCCAGTGACCGGCTTCAGAACTTCCCCGCGGAAAGTTCACGCAGATTGATGGATCATCTCGCAAGCCGGAACGCACTGCAGCACTTTCTTGCCTCGTTCGGGACCGTCGCCGAAGTTGACGAAACCGATGGCCTCAGGGCGCGGATGCTTTCAGGTGAGATCATACATCTGCGGCCTTCCGGCAATGCCCCGGAACTGCGCTGCTACTCGGAAGCTTCGACCGAGAGCAGGGCCATGGCGATCGTCGCCTCGACGCTGCAAGGGGCACAGGCATTCGCGCTTACAGACGAGATAGAGGACCTTTGATGAAAGTGGTTCCGGTCATCATCAGCGGTGGAGCTGGTTCGCGGCTCTGGCCCGCCTCAAGGCAATCGCACCCCAAACCTTTCCTCAAGGTGGCGGATGGACTTTCGCTCATCCAGCACACCGTGTTGCGCGCCGCTTCGATGCAGCATGTAGTGGAGCTTGTTACCGTGACGTCCACGGGGCACCTCTTCCTTACGAAAGACGTTTTCGACGAGCTGGATTCCGTTGTTTTGCCACGCACCTTTCTGCTTGAGCCTGAGGGTCGGGATACCGCCGCCGCCGTCGCTGCGGCAACCGTCCATGCCAAGGCAACACAGGGTCCCGATGCTGTTCTGTGTATTTTTCCCGCCGACCATATGATTGGTGATCTGCCCGCATTTCAAACCGCCATGAACCGGGCAATCGAACAGGCGCAGCAGGGGCGTATCGCAACCTTGGGCATAACCCCGGATAGGCCAGACACCGCATTCGGCTACATCGAGGCCGACGGTGAGAAAGTTGTCCGGTTCGTCGAGAAACCGAACGCCGAGACTGCCAAATCTTATGTCGCGTCCAAACGTTTCTTCTGGAACGCCGGCATCTTCTGCTTCAAGGCACAGGTCATGCTCGACGAAATGGCTGCGCATTGCCCGGAGGTGATCGATGCCGTTCTCGATAGCTATAATAACGCTCGCGTCAGCCACGGCGAACATGTTGCCAGCGTCGAACTCTCATCTGAGCACTTCGCCATGGCGCCGCGTATTTCACTCGACCATGCGGTGATGGAAAAAACCCACAATCTCGCTGTCGTTCCCTGCGAAATGGGGTGGAACGACATTGGATCTTGGAACGCAATGGCCGAACTGGTCGCCGCTGACGCGAGCGGCAACAGGATTCGCGGCGATGTCCATGTGGTCGACACCGTGGGCAGTTACATAAGCTCGGACAAACGCGTCATCGGCACCGTCGGCATCAGCGACCTGGTGATCGTGGATTCCCCAGATGCATTGCTTGTTGCATCCCGCGATCGCGTCCAGGACGTCAAGAAACTCTTCGAGGGCCTCAAGGCTGCGGGACATGAAGCGCACTTGCTTCACAGTACCGTGCACCGGCCCTGGGGCACCTACACGGTTCTGGAGGAAAGCGAGCGCTTCAAGATCAAGCGCATCGAGGTGAAGCCGGGCGGACGCTTGAGCCTGCAGATGCACCATCACCGCTCCGAGCACTGGGTCGTGGTCAGCGGCACTGCGAAAATAGTCAACGGCGACCAGGAGCTACTCCTGACCACCAATCAATCCACCTATATCCCTTGCGGCCACAAACACCGGCTCGAAAACCCCGGCAATATCGGACTGGTGATGATCGAGGTTCAAAGCGGCGAGTATCTCGGCGAAGATGACATCGTGCGGCTTGAGGACGTATACGGTCGAACCTGACAGTCCAACGTCACATGCCCTACGGTGGCTTGCAGACCGAACCTGCGTCGGCATGTGGGCTGTCAGGCGACCGGCTGCTAGGGGAGGCAAACCAGAACAGGTTTTATGAGTACGGCTAGTGAGCGATGTCGAACGACAGGCTGGCCGAATTGTTGAGACGGCAGTTTTCCGGCGAGATTGTCAGACGACACTTGCGCATCCGCTGCAACGGCATGCGCTGCTACAGCCGCTCGAGTTGCGGAAGGTGATCGGCAATATCAGTCGATCAGGTGCGCGATAAGGTTCGTTGCCATGTACGGCAGGCGCGACATGAGCGGCCTGGCACTCTGACGGGGTAGGCCAGCATGCGCCGGGCTGACAGGCGGGGGCCCGGAAGAGAAACGCGGCACCGGCTGACGAAGATAATACGCTCCTGCGCGCCGGTGACGGACCGGGGCCATTAGACGTAGGCGCATCGCTATCGCCATGCCAAGTGAACAATCCTATTCGGGCTGGGCAGATGGACGGTAATTCCAGCTTTCGACGGCGTTGACTTCGTCGATGCAGACCGGCCCCGATGCACCGCAGTCCTCGCATTTCATCACAACGCGCGCCTCGTCCGTCTCATATGGCCTAACCTCGCAGCTTGTGCAGAACGGGCAAGGGATCGCTTTCATCGTGACGAACCTTCCTGATGGCCTCGGGTGGTTTCGCCGAAATCTTTCGTCTAAGCGCTCGACTTCGCAAGCGCCGATCGTTGTGCCGTAGTTCGGCGCCACCATCGGGTAGGGATATTTTGTCCACATGCCCTCGTACCATCAACCGGCTAGCCGGTTCTCTCTATCCACAGATCTGGCCTCTCGTGCGGGCCAAGGTTACATCCGTGTCACCCAGCATGAGGCCGATCTTCCGCAGAGCGAATCGATTCCGTAGAAATAAGAATTCTGCCACCGCCCCGCCGCCGTAAGGGTATTGATATACCCTTGGGATTTTGATCCGACCTGGCAGGCGGCGGGTAATCTTCAGAGGCCGACGTCAGGCAGCGTTCGGGATACCCCAGATTTCATCGAAGATACTCTCAGCCAAGCCAAGCGCCCGAGCGATCCGATCGCGATAGCCCTTGTCGAAACAATGGCCAGATTCGATCAGCCCGACCTCCTCGACTGTCAGACCGCTGGTCACGGCAACGTCCTCGGTCGAATAGCCAAGATGTTCCCGACATGCCTGAATTACGGGTTTTCCGTTTGAGATTGCGGTAAGCACTGCCTCGGGCAGCGCGAAAGGCGTTGCGGTCATTTTGCCTCCAAATGCAGAGAACGGCCATTCGATAACTCGAAACAAGCGGCGGCCGATGTTGAAATAGGATGCCGAAACAGCCCGAGCCGGCGGCATCCACAAATGCGATCACTCTCGAACGTGTGAGAGGCGCTACGCTAATATGGCGGCCGCCGCCGTTTAGATCAAGAACCTTGGCTCGCTTTACGAGGATTGCTCCAGTGGCCACAATTCGACGACACAGTGCAGCGCCGTCATCACGCTCACATCGATGATTGCGCGGCCGCTTTAACGCGCCGTCGGCTTGCGGCGCGATTGAGGAGCCGCGATCTGGCGGTCGGGCACTAGGCGCACCAGCTCGCGGACCAGCGTCAAAGTATCTGCGGGGACTGTCTAGCGATGCTTGCCGGCGGCGTTCATCTTGAGCTTTAATACCGTGTGGTCCCCTCCCGCCCATGCAGGAGGCCGGGTGCCCATCGGACAAGACGCTGAGGGACCAACATCTCTCTGTTTCAGCCCGACTGTTGGCTGTCAGATCCGCGACACCGGAGTAGGGCTGCGCTTTGCTGCGAATTCCTTCAACCTATTGAATGATGACCAGAAAATCCCCCGGAGGTTTCTTCTGCTCAGTTGGCACGACTTTTGATGCTTCTCGAGAGGCGACAGGAGATACCGACTGGCGTTCATCGTGGGTGACATCGCGCAATGCAACGAAGGAAGACAATATGTCAGGTCCGCGTCAGAATCGATTTTATGCAAAGAGGATTGCCGCCTTTAGCGCAAAGCGTTCACGAACCGCATATCAACAATGGCTTCCGTGCAAAACGCAGGGAGATCACTTGTGAAAATCCTATTCACTACGGTGGCTGTCGCGTTGCCGGCCATCGCTTTTGCTGCGCAAACGATCCCCGTATACCTCAGAGAAACAGCACGGGCCACCTTCAAGGCTCTACCATCCATCACGCCGACAGTCGCCAACAACCCGATCACACCGGAGAAGATAGCCCTGGGCAAGGCAATGTTCTTCGATCCACGCGTCTCGGCGTCAGGCGTCTTGTCGTGCAATTCGTGCCACAACTTGGCCACCGGGGGCGACGACAATCATGAAAGCTCGATCGGCCATGGCTGGCAGAAGGGACCGCGCAACGCGCCGACGGTACTGAACGCTGTCTTCAACATAGCGCAGTTCTGGGATGGTCGTGCTGAAGACCTGAAGGTTCAGGCCAAGGCACCGATCCAAGCCGCTGTCGAAATGGCCAACACACCAGGTCAACTCATCGCCACGCTCAAGTCGATGCCGCAATATGTCGAGTGGTTCAATTCAGCTTTCCCGGGCGAAGCCGATCGCGTCACCTTCGAAAACGTCGCCAAGGCAATCGAAGCCTTTGAGGCGACACTGGTCACACCGGCGCCCTTCGATGCCTTCCTCAACGGCGATGACGCCGCTATGACTTCCGAACAGAAACAGGGCCTGACGCTTTTCATGGACAAAGGCTGCTCGTCCTGCCACGGCGGTATCAACGTGGGTGGGGAGGGCTATTCCCCATTCGGCCTCGTTGAAAAGCCCAACACCGATGTCCTGCCGGAAAACGACAAAGGCCGATTTGCCGTGACCCATGAAGCCGACGATTCCTATGTTTTCCGCGTGGCGCCGTTGCGGAACGTAGCACTCACCGCGCCATACTTTCATTCGGGCAAGGTTTGGGATCTGAAACAGGCCGTCGCAATTATGGGGACCACCCAGCTCGGCCAAGAATTGACGGAAAAAGAAGTCGACCTGCTCGTTGCCTTCCTTAATTCGCTGACCGGAAAAGTACCGGAGGTCGCCTATCCCGTCTTACCCGCCGAAACGCCGACAACGCCTCGACCTGTATTGCATATCCTCCCGCAATGATTGGCCGGAGCTGGCTAGCGAAGGTCGGAATCACGAATGATTGCGACCTTCACTGGGACGAGACGATCATGACTTCCGGCGAGGCCTATCCAACTGGAAAGCTAGGGGGACTTTCATTTCCGAATTCAATTGAAACGCTAAATGAAAACCTGACCCGTCGACGCCCACATGCGTCACGACAGCATGACCGCCTTGCCGGCCACGTCGATCAGACGCTCCGACTAGCCGACTGTGTCGTGATATGTCGCTGCATGCACCCCCCGCCTTAGATTCGCTGCCAAGCTCGCAACCACCTGATCGAGCCATCGCGGACAACATTCCGCGCGGCGTTGGCGTGCGCCCGGCAGAAACTGGATGCCTTCAGATCCACCCCTTCAAAACGTGCTTGATGGCGTTGCGACGCGCGAGCAGCTGTTGCAGCTCTGCAAACGCACCGATATGAAAACAAAGCTGCGACCAGCCAGCGACGTGGCTCGAGCATTTGTCAATGCACACCGCAAGTGCCGCTTGCTCTCGGGCTATCTCATCCATATAGCTCGGCGCAACAGAGGAAGCGCCAGTTGTTCAGTCTTCGTCAGCCGCGACCTCCTGTGCAATTCGTTCCAACAAGGAAGAAACTATGAGGCGGCAGACCCGACCCTTCACTGTGGAGGTTAAACAAAAGCGCAATTATCAAAAACGGGGCCATTCCATCTGGAGCGATGTCGATCTCTCCGCAGCTATAGCCGACACAACAAGGGAGGAGCTCAAAGACATGGATCTGCCAAATCGTCGGCTGATTGACTCTAATGTCATAGCCCTTGATGCTGAACACGCGCACAAACCGCGAGCGGAGTATCTCATGGCAAATCCCCTAGACGCTGAATCAGTAGAAACTGCAACCGAACACGCTCCCAAAGGAAGGACGCCTGAAACGAAGAAGAAAACCCCACCGTCGCGGAAGGCAAAGACTGAGCCCGGTCGCAAGAATGGCGCCAATACGGCGTCCCCGGCGAAGGAAGCAACAGCAACAGCAGCGGCCGTGCGGAGCGCCCGGAAGGTCTACTCCGGAGAAGAGCGCGCCCAGAAGCTCGCTCAGGTCGAGACGTCGATCAGCGGCGGCACCACTCTCAAGAGCGCCGTAAAGCAGGCCGGTATATCGGAACAGACCTATTATCACTGGAAGAGGGCCGCGGCGCCTAGATCCGATGGCGACGATCTGAAGGACCTGGTCGCCCTCGAGAAAGAAAACAAGCGATTGAAGAGCCTGCTCGCGGAACGCCTGCGCACAGAGAACGCGGAACTGAAGAGGAAGCTAGGGCTGCAATAAGGCTTCAGAAGATGCCGCCATTCGACCAGACGGATCGTAGAACTGTGATCGAAGGCTCGCCGGCTGTCGGATGGACGGAAATTTCGCGCACCAGCACCCTGATGTGCGGGTGGATGGCACCGGGCTTGTGGATTTTCCGCGAGATGGGCAGTTCGGCCTGCCTATTTTACAAGGTTTTCGTGCATCGGACCTCGCAAAGCGCCCGTACGTTCTACGCCAGTATGAACTGATCAGGCTCAATGGGTCACTGCGCCGCGAAAGCCAGCAATATCTCAGGCCCTTGCCGGGACTCTCCTAGTGAATGCGTCAAATCGAGCGGGCGATTGGCCATCTTGTTAAGCGCATTCGGCTCGCGGCGGTCATCGGCGGCCGGTCGAACCCGAGGGACGCTCGCGCATGTGTCGGCGACAAACCAAGCTCCGGAAACAATGGGCGGATTAAGGGGACCGCCGTGCCGTCGGACTAATGATCAATCCAGCGCGGCGAATTCCTTATTGCGAGCACGGCTCGACAGGTGGCGAGCACGCCCCTGTGCTCGTTGATCTGGTCCAGTATCGCGGCCGAGACAGGAAAACCACTCCTGGCGGATTACATGGCAAGCACGTGGTGAATCAGGTAGCGGTGAATACGGCCGAAGGCGAGGATGGCGGCGGCGATGACGGCATCAAGGTTTACGCTGGGCCTTGATCGAAGGCCACCATTCCATGATGGCCGCGGCGGATTGTCAGCGCGATGTCAATGGGACGCGGATGCTGCGGGATTATAACCCACCCATGCACAGGTACTTCATTTCGAGATAATCCTCGAGGCCGTGGCGCGACCCTTCACGACCAATCCCTGATTGCTTCATTCCGCCAAAGGGTGCGGCCTCGGAGGACATGCGTCCCGTATTGATGCCGACCATTCCGTATTCGAGGGCTTCAGCCACGCGCCACACACGCTTTAGATTGGAAGCGTAGAAGTAGGCTGCAAGACCGTAAATCGTGTCATTCGCCTCGCGTACCACCTGGTCGGGATTGTTGAAGCGGATTATGGGAGCCAGCGGTCCGAAGGTTTCTTCCTGAGCAACCCGCATTGTCCTTTCGACGTCGGTGATCACCGTGGGCTCAAAGAAGGTTCCCGATTCGCCGATACGGTTGCCACCGCAACGGATCTTCCCACCCTGCCGCACAGCATCGCGAATATGATCTTCAATCTTTGCAAGCGCGCACTTATCGATCAGGGGACCGATCGAAACTTCTGGCTCGAAACCGTCACCGACGCGCAATGCACTGACGCGCTTGGTGAATTTGTCGCAGAATTCATCATACACGCTGGACTGTACGTAAAGCCGATTGGCTGAAACGCAGGTCTGGCCGGCATTCCGAAACTTTGCCTGTACCGCACCATCGACGGCAGCGTCTACGTCTGCATCATCAAAAACAATGAAAGGAGCGTTACCACCAAGTTCGAAGCTGGTTCTTTTGATCTGGTCCGAACACGCCCTCATGAGCAGCCGCCCTACGGCGGTCGACCCCGTGAAGCTAATCTTGCGGACCTTCGGGTTCGAGCAAAGTTCACGCCCAACCGCATCGCCTTCCGATGCGTAGATCAAGTTTAGAACGCCATCGGGAAAACCTGCCATCCGGGCAAGCGTGAACATAGCACCCGCGACAAGCGGTGTTTGCTCCGCGGGTTTCAGAACAATCGCGCAGCCGGCGGCAAGCGCCGGCGAAATCTTGCGAGCCACCATCGAGGCGGGAAAATTCCAAGGAGTAATGGCACCGACAACACCGATCGGCTGTTTGATTACCAGCATACGCCTGTCGTTAGAAGGCGGCGAAATCGTCTCGCCATAGATGCGATTGGCCTCCTCGGCATACCATTGGAGGTAGGCTGCAGCATGGGCGATTTCAGACTTCGCCTCTGCAAGCGGCTTACCCATTTCGGCCGTCAAAATGGCTGCAAGATCCTCGCTGTGGTCGAGGATCAGTTGGTGCCATTCCCATAAGATGTCGGAGCGCTCGCGCGCGGTGAGCGCCGCCCAATGTTCCTGCGCAGCTTCGGCCTTGTCGATTGCCAAGGAAACGTCCCGGACATCCATATCTGGAAGCTCAGCCAACAGCTCGCCTGTTGAGGGATTGAACACCGAAAAGCGCCTCGTGGCTTGCTCCGCATTCCGACCAGGCACACCGGCCAGATCGTCAAATAGCTCGGGATTTTTGAGACGTCTCGTCAGCGACTGTGTCACGGTCAAACCGTGGTCCCCCTTCATGGCTAAGTTACTAGCTGCGCTAATGTACTAATAAGCACACCTTGTGCCGGACGATCGGACGAGATCGACCGGCCCTCCGTCTTTGCAAAAGCAGCTTCCTGATTAGCCGAGAGCAATGACAGCCTCAATCTCGATTCGCGCTTCGGAAAGCTTTCACTTCATGACAGGCACACGCGGGACGGGCTCGTGAAGAGCATCGCGAACCCCTTTTGCGGTGCTGTCACGTTATTTGAGGTACGGGCGCGCAAGTTCCCGCTGTGGCTTTTCAGGCAAGCCGATAAGCAACGGCCCCTGTGGCGTCCGCTCTCGTTTTCGGTACGGAAGGTGGGAATTCTCTGCTCGGTTGTTCAATCCTTTGTGCGATCGGTGTTCCACGTTCGGCATGACCTGGCGTCTTGCCGCCCCGTAGGAGCGCAACTTGTCGGTAATCCGCTTTGGCGCGATGCCCTGGTTCTTCAGAAGCCGCATCAGCAAGCGCCTGGCAGCCTTGGTGTTGCGGCGCGTCTGGACGATCTCGTCGAGCACATAGCCCTCTTGATCGACTGCTCGCCACAGCCAGCATTTCTGACCGTTGATGCCGCACCACGACTTCATCGAGATGCCATATATCGTCCTTCGCCGGCGCCTTCCGACGTAAACGACGCGCATAGTTGGGTCCATGCTCTAAAAAGGAGTTTTCGATTTCCATCATCAACTCCAGTTCCCGAGTTGCATCCTTGCCGGGACGCTGCGCGGATGAGGTCGCTCCCATGCATGCGGTCCTACGGAACCGCGAACACCAGTTCGACCCCACCCGTTCCAACGCAAACATGCGGCGATCCTTGCAATCGACCTCGGAGAGAACCCTGAGCCCGGCAGGTGCTGCACCAACGAGGAGAGAAGGAGCCTATTGACGAAGGCGATTAGAGAACTTCCTGAGACACGATCTCCGTTCGCAACGCTGCTGGCTATGCAACCTCTGCTGCACCGCCTCAACACTGGCGCATAGCTGGTCGTTTTGCGCAAACCACTTCGTCTACTGGGCTTCTCCAACCATTTGGGAGATGGATGGGTCTATCCAAAAAACTAATTTTAACTCTCTGTGAAAGCAGCATAGCACATCCCTGCCGTGCGCCGTGATTTCTGCGCGGATATCGGTCCGGATGCCGACTCGAGTTTAGGGCTGCGCCGGAGAGGCATAACATTGGTCTCGCCCTCGTGACGAAGGCACTGCGTTGATGAGAGCCCTCATTTTGAAGGATTCGCAGGAGCAAAGAAATGCACATTCTCGATATTAACCAAATGACCCAGATCTTCGTGTATTCGCTTGAGATGGTTGTAATCTTCGCAACGTTATGCGCCGCGCTGGAGCTAACCTTTCCGGCTTATCGATACAGTTTTGCTTCATACGCTCGCGGCGTGCGAAATTATATTATTCGCCTCGGATGTGGTGCCTTTATGTGGCACTTCTACGCTGTGAGCGTGGGCTGGTTAGGGATAAAGCCGCTTGTAACGATCAATTTCGGTACGTTGCTTCACTCTGACAACGCAATCATTAATAATGGATTGGCCGTCCTTTCAGGCGTTTTGGTCGCGATTGCCGGCGACTTCTTCTACTACTGGATGCACCGCGCTCAGCATGCTGTTCCATTCCTCTGGCGCATGCACGCTACTCACCACTCGATCCGCGAATTGACGGCATGGAATTGCCATCATCACATTTCCGAGCCACTCGTTGCCGCAGGGTTGGTGTCACTACCACTCACGCTGTTCCACTTCGAATCTGGCGTAGTGCCTTTTGTTGCCATGACGCTGATTACTTTTCAGGTCCATCTTTCACACTCTAGCACCCGCATCAATCTTGGGCCGCTTCGATATATCATTGGCGACAACAAGTTCCACCGCATTCACCACTCGTTGGAACCCCATCACCAGCGCCGAAACTACGGGTTCTTTACAACTATCTGGGACACGATTTTTGCAACGGCATACTGGCCAAAAAAGAACGAGTGGCCGGAAGTTGGCCTCCGAGACCAATCCGAGCCGCTCACCGTGCGCGATTTCGTTATGTTTCCATTTGATCGACGTCGCTGGCGTAGAGCTAAAGTCGGAAGTGGTGAAAAGGCTGGGAATTAAACGAACGCAGCTTTACGCTTCTAATCCGATTGTCGAGGTCGGAACCCATCAACTGGACCTAGAAGGGGACGGATCCTTGGCGCTGGCCTTATCGGAGACGTAGGATCTGGAACTACCACAGGTGGGCAATGCGCGGACGACTGGCCTGCCACGGGTAGTTTCCCCCACCTGAGGAGTCCGGCCTCGATTGAAGGACGGACTGATGAAGAGAAAGCGGTTTACGGAAGAGAGCAGATCATCGCGGTTCTGCGTGAGCATGAGGCGGGAGCAAAGGCGGGCGACCTGGCGCGCAAGCATGGGATCTCCGAGGCGACGCTGTATAACTGGAAGGCGAAGTATGACGGGATGGACGTCTCCGATGCCAAACGGCTGAAAGCCTTGGAAGACGAGAACGCAAAGCTGAAGCGCGAGCCCCAAACCTTTTCCGACCGGCTCCATTCCAAAAAAAGGGGGCGGCATTGCTGCCGCCCTTCGAGATTGGTGAGAGGCGCGGACCTTAGAAATCCATGCCGCCCATGCCGCCCATGCCGCCCATGCCGCCGCCGCCCATGCCGCCAGTCATGCCGCCGCCAGCCGACTCCTTCTTCGGAGCCTCGGCGATCATGGCTTCGGTGGTGACCAGCAGGCCGGCGACCGAGGCCGCGTCCTGGAGAGCCGTGCGCACGACCTTGACCGGATCGATGATGCCCATGGCGATCATGTCGCCATATTCGCCGGTCTGGGCGTTGAAACCGAAGGTCGCGCCCTTGTTCTCGAGGATCTTGCCGGCAACGATCGAGGCTTCTGCACCGGCGTTGGCCGCGATCTGGCGGGCCGGAGCCTGCAGCGCACGACGCACGATGTTGATGCCGGCGGCCTGGTCGGAGTTGACGCCGACAGCGTTGATGGTCAGCGACGCGCGCAGCAGGGCAACGCCGCCGCCGGCAACGATGCCTTCTTCCACGGCCGCGCGGGTCGCGTTCAGAGCGTCATCGACGCGGTCCTTCTTTTCCTTGACTTCGACTTCCGTCGCGCCGCCGACGCGGATGACGGCAACGCCGCCCGCGAGCTTCGCGAGACGTTCCTGCAGCTTCTCCTTGTCGTAGTCCGAGGTGGTCTCCTCGATCTGCTGCTTGATCTGGGCGACGCGGCCCTGGATCTCTTCCTTCTTGCCGGCGCCGTCGACGATGGTGGTGTTTTCCTTGGAGATCGACACCTTCTTGGCGCGGCCGAGCATGTTGAGGCCGACGTTCTCGAGCTTGATGCCGAGGTCTTCGGAAATGACCTGGCCACCGGTCAGGATGGCGATGTCTTCCAGCATGGCCTTGCGGCGATCACCGAAGCCCGGCGCCTTGACGGCGGCGATCTTCAGGCCGCCACGCAGCTTGTTGACGACCAGCGTGGCCAGAGCCTCGCCTTCGACGTCTTCCGAGATGATGAGCAGCGGCTTCGAGGTCTGCACGACGGCTTCGAGAACCGGCAGCATGGCCTGGAGGTTGGAGAGCTTCTTCTCGTGGAGCAGGATGTAGGCGTCCTCGAGATCGGCAACCATCTTGTCGGCGTTGGTGACGAAGTAGGGCGAGAGATAGCCGCGATCGAACTGCATGCCTTCGACGACTTCGAGTTCGGTCTCGGCGGTCTTGGCTTCCTCGACCGTGATGACGCCTTCGTTGCCGACCTTCTGCATCGCTTCCGCGATCATGGCGCCGACCGACTCGTCGCCGTTGCCGGCGATCGTGCCGACCTGGGCAACCTCTTCCGAGGTCTTGATCTTCTTGGCGTTCTTGATCAGCGTCGCGACGACGTCGGTGACGGCGAGGTCGATGCCGCGCTTCAGGTCCATCGGGTTCATGCCGGCGGCAACCGCCTTGTGGCCTTCCTGGACGATCGACTGCGCCAGAACGGTCGCGGTCGTGGTGCCGTCGCCGGCAATGTCGTTGGTCTTCGAAGCAACTTCGCGGACCATCTGTGCGCCCATGTTTTCGAACTTGTCTTCGAGCTCGATTTCCTTGGCGACGGTGACGCCGTCCTTGGTGATGCGCGGGGCGCCGAACGACTTGTCGATGACGACGTTGCGGCCCTTCGGACCCAGCGTGACCTTCACCGCGTCGGCGAGGATGTTGACACCGCGCAGCATGCGCTCGCGGGCATCACGGGAGAATTTTACGTCTTTGGCAGCCATTTTGTACTCCTGGGCATTTCGCCCGAAATTCAGATTGGATGGTACGGATGAAAGGCGGCGGCGTGTTAGCCGATGATGCCCATGATGTCGGCTTCCTTCATGATCAGAAGGTCTTCGCCATTGAGCTTGACTTCGGTGCCCGACCACTTGCCGAACAGGATGCGGTCGCCAGCCTTGACGTCCAGGGGAACCAGCTTGCCGGCTTCGTCACGAGCACCGGAGCCGACGGCGATGATCTCGCCTTCCTGCGGCTTTTCCTTTGCCGTATCCGGGATGATGATCCCGCCGGCGGTCTTGGATTCGGATTCGACCCGGCGTACGACCACGCGGTCATGAAGCGGGCGGAACTTCGACTTTGCCATTTTTTCTTCCTCGATGAGAACGGTGGGAAAAGCGTCCGGCAGCGCCGGACAACCTACAAAGCTCGGCTATGCCGGACCTACTGTTAGCACTCACCAAGGACGAGTGCTAACATGGTGACGGCATAAGGCCTAGGCTGGGGCTAGTCAAGACAAGAGGTGGGCGATCACGATATTCCGGGCGATGCAGGCCTGAAAGAGTTCGAGCGAATCGATGGTGTTCGGAAGCTCGGCCCGAAAGATAATATCCGCCCTTTCGGATCGCTAACCCCTTGGGCCTTCAGCGATGCGCAAGCGCCGTTTCGTTGCACCGGAGAGAGCGAGTGTGAGGCGCTGAGCATCTAGTAGCGACCGAGACGTGCCCAGCTTTTGCGTGGGGTGGCCATGCGGGATGTCTCCTGTAGCATTATCGCCCGCACCAGAGGCTTGCCCGTTTATTGGACTGTATTTCTATCCATAGGGTGGATGCATCTCATCGAAACAAACGATTTTCTCAATCTTCCGGAATCTCGCATTGACAGCACCTCACACGTCCTGATTGCCCGCTACCCTCATCGTGTGACAACTGCGAAAAAAGAGCCTGAAAGGAGAAGATCTTTCCATGAGCTCAGACGTGCGATGGAAGTTGCCGCGGGAAAATGAGCTGCAGTTGGATGCCAACGCCTCAGAGCAACCGGAACTCATCCGGTCTCCATAATCCGATTGGTGTTGGTGGGTTGCACAAGCCTGGTCAGGGACGATTTTTGCGACGTGACTGGCAGAGGTATGGCGCCGCACCCACGTCAAAAGGCATTGCTATGGAAAGGAACACAATGGCTGATCAACTCGCAACGGAAATCATTGCCACGATCAAGAACCGCGTCGAATCGGAGAGCGGCGAGAGTGCGTCCATCATCGGCGAAATAACGACTGCCACGGAACTGACCTCGCTCGGAGTCGATTCGCTGGGTCTGGCGGATCTCCTCTGGGATGTGGAGCAGGCCTACGACATCAAGATCGACATGAACGCGGCGGATGCCTGGTCGAATCTCAAGAATGTCGGCGACATGGTGGAAGCTGTCCGCGGTTTGCTCGCGAAGGGGGTCTGATTGGACAGGCGAGTCGTCATTACTGGGATGGGCGGGCTTTGCGGCCTAGGCAACAACGCCGCCTCTATCTGAAAAGAGATGCGCGAAGGTCGCTCCGCCATCCGCCCGATGGTCACTTCTGCGCTTCATGAGATGAAGGGCACTGTCGGTACCGAGATCAAGGAGCTGCCCAAGCACGACATCGGCCGCAACCAGCTCGTCTCCATGGACCGCCACAGCTTGCTCGCTGTGCTTGCAGCGCGCGAAGCCATGCAACACGCCGGACTTTCCTGCCATGAGGGAAATCCGTATCGCTTCGGCGCGACAGTGGGCGTCTGCGGCTGGGGAACGGTCGAAGAAACCTACCGCGACCTCCTTTTGGGCGGGGCGAAGCGTGCTGGCATTTACACTGCACCAAGGGGGTTGCCAGCGCCGCTGCCAGCCAGGTCAGCATGAGTCTCGGCCTGCGCGGCCCGGTCTTTGCCATCGCCTCCGCATGCGCATCAGCCAACCATGCGATCGCTTCGGCCGCGGATCAGATCAGGCTCGGCCGGGCCGACGGGATGCTTGCCGGAGGCGCCGAAGCGCCGCTCGTATGCCTTCAGATGAAGGCATGGGAAGCAATGCGCGCGCTCGCTCCGGATACTTGCCGGCCCTTCTCCGCCGACAGGAAGGGAGTGGTGATAGGCGAGGGTGCGGGCATGGCCGTGCTGGAAAGCTATGAGCATGCCGCCGTACGCGGTGCCACAATGCTTGCCGAGATCGCAGGCATCGGCCTTTCCGGCGACGCCTTCCACATCGTCGCGCCGTCTATCGAGGGGCCGGAGGCCGCGATGCGCGCTTGCCTTGCCGACGACGGGCTGAATGCCGAGGACGTGGACTACCTCAACGCCCACGGCACCGGCACCAAGGCCAACGATCAGACCGAGACGGCGGCGATCAAGCGCGTCTTCGGAGACTATGCCTATTCGATGTCGGTCTCGTCCACCAAGTCCATGCACGCGCATTGCCTGGGCGCAGCGAGCGCACTTGAAATGATCGCCTCCGTGATGGCGATCCGGGAGGGCGTCGTGCCGCCGACCGCTAATTATCGCGAGCCAGATCCCGATTGCGATCTCGACGTCACGCCCAATGCGGCGCGCGAGCGCAAAGTGCGCGTGGCACTGAGCAACGCCTTCGCCATGGGCGGCATGAACGCAGTTCTGGCGTTCAAGCAGGTGTAAAAGCGATGCGAGATGCCTCCAGTGACTCTATCTTCGGATCCAAATGCTTGCCGGATCACGATTGTGAAGGACCTGCCCCTTGGACCGCCTCGGTGAATGCGCCAAGTGGCAGCGGAAGCTGGACAAGCCGGGCCCCATTTTTTGGTAAAATTCTCAACTGTTGAAGCGACGTGGACGTACCGCTACCCGGAAGGTTAAGCGAGGCCCTTCGAGTCCGGCTCGAGGGCCTGTCCAAAGCTGTACCCGATAATGTCTGGAAGGCGCATGGCCGCCAGTGACCGCTTCCGTGCGAAGCCGGTCCTTAGAAAGGGAATCGATAAATGTTTGATCTGACCGGCCGCAACGCGCTCGTCACCGGAGCAAGCGGTGGAATCGGCGAGGCCGTGGCGCGGGCGCTGCACGCGCAGGGCGCAACCGTCGGCCTGCACGGCACGCGTGTCGAAAAACTCGAGGTGTTGGCTGCCGAGCTTGGCGGGCGGACAAGACTGTTTCCGGCGAACCTCTCGAACCGTGACGAGGTCAAGGCGCTGGGCGCAAACGCGGAAGCCGAACTCGAAGGCGTCGACATACTGGTCAACAATGCCGGCATCACCAAGGACGGGCTTTTTATCCGCATGTCGGACGCGGACTGGGACGCGGTACTCGAGGTCAACCTGACCGCCGTGGTCCGGCTCACCCGCGAACTGACCCATTCGATGATGCGCCGCCGCAACGGCCGCATCATCAACATCACCTCGGTGTCCGGCGTAACCGGCAATCCCGGCCAGGCGAACTATTGCGCGTCAAAGGCTGGCATGATCGGCATGTCGAAATCGCTGGCGCAGGAGATCGCGACACGCGGCGTGACGGTGAACTGCGTGGCGCCGGGCTTCATCGAATCGGCCATGACCGACAAGCTGAACGACAAGCAGAAAGAAGCGATCATGGCCGCCATTCCGGCCAGGCGCATGGGCACCGGCGTGGAAGTCGCCTCGGCTGTGGTCTACCTGGCCTCGAACGAGGCCGCCTACATCACCGGCCAGACCATTCATGTGAACGGCGGCATGGCAATGATTTAGCCTCAAAAGTTCAGTGCGCCCCGATGACGCGTATCAACAGTGGAGGAAGTCCCACCCATAGCTGTCGGTTGGTCTGGCAACTGACGAGCGGGTCGGTCGGGCAACTGGCCGGGTCGAAGCCTCGTGATAAAGGCCGCCTTGGGGCCGAGGCTAGACAAGCTCTTTGAAACGCATGCTTTCCTATCCATAGCGTGGATGCATTCATCGAAACAAAGGATTTTGCCCATTCTGCAGAACGTCGCATAGTAAGATTTCAAAGATGTAAGCCAAAGGTAATTATCGATGTTTGTATTGGCTCCGAGCAGTATTTTTCTGGTGTACGCCTTCCGGTGTGCTCGGAACACAACCGAGTCGCATGTTCATTGCGGCTAGTTTCTTCGGTGACCTGCGCAAGCTACATCGAGCCGGCTCGATGCGACAAGCGTCCTCCTGCTAGGCGCTTCCCCAACAAAACAGCAACAATGATGAGGTCTTTCCATGTGCTCTGACGTGCGGTGGAGGTTGTGCTGGGAAAATGAGTTGCAACAGGCCGACCATGTCGAACTCTCCGAGTTTTTCCGAAAGACCTACGGACCGACTGGGGCCTTCAACGCAGAGCCATTCGAAGGCGGCCGTAGCTGGGCCGGTGCGAGGCCGGAGCTCCGCGCAATCAGCTACGACGCGCACGGCGTAGCGGGTCATATCGGCATACTACGCCGCTTCATCAAAGTTGACGAGGTCGAGCTCCTGGTGGCCGACCTGGGGTTGTACGGGGTGCGACCGGATCTTGAGGGACAAGGGATCAGTCATTCAATGCGCCTTGTATATCCAGTGTTGCAGCAGCTTGGGGTTCCATTCGCTTTCGGCACCGTTCGGCACGCGATGCGGAACCATATGGAGAGGTTCTGCAGAGACGGCCTGGCGGCGATTGTGTCGGGCGTTCGTGTGCGGTCCACTCTCGCAGATGTGTATCTCGACCTGCCGACCACGCGCGTCGAGGACGTGCTCGTCGTGGTTGTGCCGATTGGACGCTCGATGAGTGAGTGGCCATCCGGCACCCTGATCGTTCGGAACGGTCCGGAGCTATGAAACATCTTGAAGGTGCCGGGTGATGGCGCTGAGGACAAGAGCGGCGGTTTTTTTGAAGAGCTACTCGGACTGAATACGCGTTCCCATT
The DNA here is from genome assembly GCF_002879535.1 of Mesorhizobium intechi. Lineage (GTDB taxonomy): Bacteria > Pseudomonadota > Alphaproteobacteria > Rhizobiales > Rhizobiaceae > Mesorhizobium > Mesorhizobium intechi. The sequence continues at coordinate 5,056 of NZ_PNOT02000154.1, read as the reverse complement.
ACCGTTAGCTGTGGATAACAAGGCTGAATTAACATGCAAAATCTGCGCATCTAAGTCGATCCGAGCACGAGGTTGCACGCGCACGGATTTTGCGGACCTGAATCGCCGTCACCCTGAAATCGACAAGGCATCGGCTATCCCAAAATCGGGGCTTGACGTTACGTAAGGTCCCGTGTTTTCCGATGTGCGGGAACGACTTCCAGTCTCAGCCCAAGGGCGACGAAAATGAGGGGCAGCAATGGTGGCTGGCGAACCTAATGACGTGCGCGTCAAGCGTTGTGGTGGGGGATGGGTTGTTCATATTGTCGAGGACGGCAAACTGACAGTTCTTCGGTTCAAGACACAGTCTCCCGCCGAAAATTTCGCCGATGGCCAACGAGCCAGGCTCGGTCTTGCTGCCAAGCCACCGATCGAGGAACCTGATATGTAACCGATCAGGCGTCAGATGGCTGGTGGCCTTTGGGCGCCGGCGGGAAACACTTTGCCGAAGGCCCACCCCAATGCTGCTTGCGGCCGTTCGGCTAGCCATATTCGCGATGATTGGTTGATGCGGAAGACGGTGGCCTGCTTGATCGACACGGCGGCAAAGATCATGAAAGCCAGGTCGTCAACGACCCAGCCGCGGCGCTTGAGAAAGCAGCAAGAATTGCTAGCCGCCACCGCCTAAGACAAGGGTTCACACATGCAAACCGCTGTTCGCGGATCAGCAGCTGCGAGACATTGCGCCATCCCACGAACGCCCACGGTGCCCAAGGCGCAGTGGGCATCGGCCTTTCGAAGCTGAGCGCCAGCAACTTCGTCGAGTCTTAGACTAGACGCTCTTCAGTGCCGAACACGTTGCAACGGGCGAAGAGGCTCGCACATCTGTGGAGCGCGGCTCACGCCCCGGAGACCAGGGCAGGAATGAGCAAGGGCTCATCCGCCTCGTCAAGAATGGAGAAACTGTAACGGCCGTCTGTGTCAATATCGACGGAGTAGCTCAGGCGGTCGAGTATGTGGTTATCCTGGTCGAACGTGACGATCCGCGGCTTCAGCGAAGTGATATGCGCTTCGTCCAGGTAGATGGAGTTGCAGACGATAATCTCGTCGTCGGGCTGACAGGTGCGAGCCGCCGCTCCGTTGAGGATGCAGCACCGTGAACCGCGCTCGCCGAGGATGACATAGGTCGAAATCCGCGCTCCGGAATTCTTGTTCCATATCTCCACGAATTCCATGGGCAGGATTCCGGCTGCCTCGCAGTGGTCGGGGTCGAGCGTTATCGAACCATGGTAGTTGAGGTTCGCTTCGGTGACGTGAATGCCGTGCAGCTTGCCGGCCACTATTTTTCGCATTGGTTCTGTTGTCCTCATCATCATACAAGGTGAATCTTGGCAGCTGGTTCGCTCGGCTAAATTCCGACGACGAGGGCACCGCCGCTGAGGCCCGCGCCCGCCGCCGCCAGAAGAATTTTCTCGCCCGGCCGAAACGGCTGCATCCGATGGGCCAGCGACAGCGAGAGCGGGATCGTTGCGGCGGAAGAATTGCCATAGTCGGCGATCGTCTTGACGATCGCGTGATCGGCTATGCCTAGGTTCCTCCCGACCGCGTCGAAAATGCGGGCGTTGGCCTGATGCGGCACGAACCGATCGATATCCTGCGGCCGCATTTGGGCTGTAGCGAGCGCGTCCTCCGAGCAGGCAGTCATCATCTCGACCGCCTTGCCGAACACTTCACGGCCGTCGGTGATCGTCATGCGGATCTGCTCGAGATCGAGGTCGCCATGGAACGGTCTGTTGCTTCCTCCCGCCGGAATCTGGATCAGCCCGTAGCGCGAGCCGTCGGAATCCACCGAAGCGCCGAGAATGCCTCGATCCGGGTCATCGCACGGACCAATCACCACGGCGCCGGCGGCATCGGCAAACAGCACGGCGCTGGCGCGCTCGGCCGGATTGATGCGGCGGCTGAGGATGTTAGCAGCAATGACAAGGCTCGCTTTGCCGTGGAGGCGGGTAAAGCCTTCGGCAAACATCAGCGCATAGATGAAGCCGGCGCAGGCACCGGTCAGATCGATCGCTCCAGCACGACCCAGTCCCAGCCGATGTGCGACCAGTGGCGCGCTCGGCGGCAGGAGGTGATCGGGTGTCGAGGTGGCGAGCAACAGCAGGCCGATGTCGCTCCGGTTGATGCCCGCATTTGCCAGCGCCATGTCGCCGGCATGCGCGGCAAGGCCCGACAGCGTGTCTTCGTCCGTTGCCCAGAAGCGCGACCGAATCCCGGTGCGCCGCTCGATCCAGCCGGGTTCAAGCCCGAGACGATCTTCGATTTCCGGGTTCTCCACCTTGCGCGCGGGCGCATGATGACCAAACCCGAGAATGCGCGACGACCGGCTCATGGCTTTGAGCCGAAGCGTTCGCCGGCCTCCTCGATGGCGTCATAGAGCCCGTCCAACTCGTCTCCGGTGATGCAATAGGGTGGCAGAAGATAGAGGACATTGCCGAGCGGGCGCACAAGCAGGCCGCGCTCAAGGAAGAATGCGCGCAGTTTTGGCCCGATTTCGGCCAGATAGCCGGCAGAGTCGGTACGCAGATCGAGGGCGGCGATCGTGCCGGTCGCCCGGCTGTCGGAGAAATATGGATTGTCCCGGAAGCGTTGAAGCCCGGCGGCCTGCTTCGCGCTCAGGGCCGCGATCCGCTCGGCCACCGGCTCGTCCTGCCAGATCTCGATATTGGCAAGCGCTGCCGCGCAGGCGATCGGATTGGCGGTGTAGGAGCTCGAGTGGAAAAAGGTCTTCTTGCGGTCCTCGGAATAGTGAGCCTGGAAGATGGCGTCAGTGGCAAGTGTGGCGGCCAGCGGGATGGCACCGCCGGTCAAGCCCTTCGAGGTGCACAGGATATCAGGAGATATGGACGCCTGCTCGCAGGCAAACATGGTTCCGGTGCGTCCCCAGCCGGTCATAACCTCGTCTGCGATCAAGAGCGTGCCGGAGGCCTCAGTGATCTTCTTCAATTCAGCCAGAACCGAAGCCGGATACATCAGCATGCCGCCAGCGCCGAGCACGAGCGGCTCGACGATCAGCGCGGCGACGCGCCGGTCGCGGCTGACGGCCTCGAAACGATCCAGCGTTTCCTGCTCGCGGCCGGCGGCCGGGAAGGGGATGGTGTCGACCTCAAAGAGCAAAGGCTCGTAGGCGGCGTTGAACACGCCGCGGGCGCCGACGCTCATCGTGCCGATGGTGTCGCCATGGTAGCTGTGCTCCATGACGGCAATGCGCGAGCGCGGCGCGCCGAGGTTGCGGAAATAGCCGAGCGCCATTTTCAACGCGACTTCGACGGAGGTCGAGCCGCTGTCGGAATAGAACACCCGGTCGAGGCCGGGCGGGGCGAGGCCGACAAGCGCCTCTGCCAGCTGCTCGGCCGGCTCGTGGGTGAAGCCGGCGAAGATGATCTGGTCGAGGCTCGACGCGGTCGTCTCGATGGCCTTCATGATGCGGGGATGGCGGTGGCCATGGGTGACGACCCACCAGGAGGAAATCGCGTCCAGGATGCGGGAGCCGTCGGCCTTGTGAAGATAGGCGCCTTCCGTCCGGACAATCTCGGGGATTGCCGGCTCGAGCGCGTGCTGGGTGAAGGGATGCCAGACTCGAGACTGCGTCATCATTCGCCTCCTGCGATCGCTGTGAGGTCGAAGCCGGCAACCATCGCTTCCCTCAGCGCCTCACTTGTCAGCGGATCGAGAAGCGGCAGTCTGCCAAGCTGGCGCACGCCGCTGAATTCCACGATCGTCCTCTGCGTATCGGCCACCTCATCGCCGATGAAGGCGATGCCGATGAGCGGGATGGAACGGGCCCTGAGCGCTTCGATCGACAGCAAGGTGTGATTGATCGTGCCGAGCGTGGTGCGGGCGCACAGAATGACCGGCATCCGCCACTGTGCGAATATGTCGACGAACTTGGTGCGCCGGTTGAGCGGCACCATCAGTCCCCCGGCACCTTCGATGACGATCGGACCCGGCAAGTCCGGAAGCGAGAGCTTTGCCACGTCTATCGCGACGCCGTCGAGTTCGGCTGAACGATGCGGCGACAGCGGCTCCTTCAGGCGATACACTTCGGGCAGGACGCGCCCCATCGGCAGGCCGGCGAGCCGTTCCACAACCTCGCTGTCGGTTTCGCCGTCGAGGCCCGATTGCACCGGCTTCCAGTAGAAACCGTCGAGCAGGCCGGCGAGTCCTGCCGAAAACACTGTCTTGCCAATTCCGGTATCTGTTCCGGTGACGACGATGCGCTTGGTCATGTCGGCTCCGGTCATGTTTGGGCCAACACCTCAACGAGCGCCTCGACCATGGCGGAAATGTCGGCTGCGCCGACGTTGAGCGTCAGCGAAATGCGCAGCCGCGACGTGCCCTCGGGAACGGTCGGCGGACGAATGCCACGTATGTCGAAACCGCGAGCCTGCAATGCCGCCGCCACCGCCATGGTGCGCCTGTTGTCGCCGATGACAAAGGGCTGGATCTGCGAGCCGCTGGGTACCACGCCGCAACGCTCGGCCAGTTGGCGGCCCGCGAAGGCAACGCGTTCCTGCAACTGAACGCGGCGCACGGGCTCGTCGGACAGCATGGCGAGCGCTTCGCGCACTGCCACTGCCATCAGTGGCGATGGCGCGGTGGCGTAGATGAATGGCCGGCAGCGATTGACGAGATAGTCGCACAGCGTTCGTGGTGCGGTGACAAGCGCGCCGGAGGCGCCAAGCGCCTTGCCGCATGTATGGAGCGCGATGATGTTGTCACGGCCCTCGAACGCGGCGGCCAGCCCCCGGCCGTCCGGCCCCCAGACACCCGTGGCGTGCGCCTCGTCGACCACGATGAATGCTTCATGCCGATCGGCAAGCGCGACGAGGCTCTCCATCGGCGCGCAGTCGCCATCCATGCTGTAGAGGCTTTCGACGGCGATCCAGACGCTGCCCATGCCGCCGTCGGCGCGCCAGCGGGTGATCGCATCCTCGACGGCATCGACGTCGTTGTGCGCGGTGAGCTTGAACTCGGCGCGGCCACCGCGGGCCCCCTCATGCATGCTGGCATGAGC
>NZ_PNOT02000230.1 GCF_002879535.1 Mesorhizobium intechi | reverse complement strand
GGGAATCTCTCCCTGATATCGTTTCGCTCCGCGTGGCGTTCTCAGTTTGAGCTGGAACGCCAGATCCTCCGTTCGAAACAGTCGTTGCGGAACGAAAGAACCAAAATACACAGGTGGTGAAATATTTATTCCATTCCGGCGGAACGTCAAGGGCGATTCCGCGGCCTGCCGCCGGATTTTCGGGTTGTTCTGATGGATTCTATCATTCCCGGCGGCTGCACTCGCCCGGGAAAGGTCAGATATTTTCCGGCAGATAGATGTCGAAGGGCAGGAAGGTCTGGCCAGGCGCGTTGGCCGCGCCGGTTTCGATGGCATGCACCATCCGATCGACCAGCTCGCGGCAGAGCGCGGTTAGCGGCGTGGAGATCACCATGGTGAGGATGTTGTCGGCGAGCGCCGCGCGCGACTCGGCGTTGATCTCGTTGCAGACGACCACAGGCATATTTACGGGCCTTGCTGCCCGCAGCGCCGAGACCGCGCCTTCCATGCCGCCGCCCGCGACGTAGCAGCCGGCAAGATCCGGATAGCGCGCCAGAAGATCGATCATCGCATCATGGGTCACCTTGTTCGCCTCGAGGTTGACCAGCGTTTCCAGCACACTGAAGTCGGGTGCATGCTCGCGAAAGAAGGAGCGGAAGCCGATCTCGCGCAACTCGTGGCCATGGAAGCGATGGCTGCCGACGAAGAGGGCGACCTTGCCAGGCTGCCGCGCTGCCCTGGCGATCATCCAGGCCGCGGTACGACCGACCTTGCGGTTATCGAGGCCGACATAGCCCTCGCGTATACCGGCGGCAAAGTCCGACAGCAGCGAGAAGACCGGTTGTCCCCGCGCCTTCAACGCCTCGACCGCCGCCGTCAGGGTCGGGTGGTCCGGGCCGACAACGGCGATGGCCCTCGATTTTGCCGCCAGCTTGCGCATCTGGGCGGCGATCTCGTCGGGGACCAGGGAAGTGGCGAAGTCGATGATCGCGGCGCCGCGGAACCGCTGCGACTGCGACACCGCCAGTTCGAGCTCCGCTGCGAAATCGCCGTAGAAGACATCGTTGCCTCGCAGAAGCAGGAAGCCGAGCCGGTACTCCGGCAGTTCATGGCGCATCCGCTGCTTGATCAAGCCGGCCGCGTGATAACCGATCTCGGTCGCGGTCTCATAGACGCGCCGCGCGGTCTCCTCGCGCACCGGCAGGCGATTGTTGAGCACCCGGTCCACCGTGGCAACGCTGACCCCGGAGATGCGTGCCAGATCTGATATGGTCGGCCGTTTCGCCATGGGAATCCTCGTTCGTTTGCCGAACACTGATACACCATCATGATAGGAAATGATAGAAACTATCTTTGTGATATTGAGTCTATCACGAGCAAACGGTATTTTAAGGCTGGAAGGCATCTGGGCAACCGGCATGCGCCTGGACGAGTGCCTTGCCGAGGAGGCAATCATGACCAATGCGCCATTCCGGCGGGACTACAGCCTGATCGGCCGCGACGCCAAACGCGCCGTGGAAAACGGCCTGTCGGCGGCCGAGTGGTATCACACCGACGTATCCCGGAAGCAGATGAAGGAGCTGATGCAGCGCTCCGACGGGCCGGCGATCCGCGATACCGCGATCTGGCTCGGCGCGCTCATCGCCAGCGGCGCCGGCGGCGTCTGGTTCTGGGGCAGTTGGTGGTGCGTGCCGTTCTTCTTCGTCTACGGCGTCCTGTACGGTTCATCGACGGATTCCCGCTGGCACGAATGCGGGCACGGCACGGCGTTCCGCACCCAGTGGATGAATGATGTGATCTATCAGATCGCCTGCTTCATGATCATGCGCAATCCGGTGACCTGGCGCTGGAGCCACACGCGCCACCACACGGACACGATCATTGTCGGCCGCGACCCCGAAATCTCGGTCATGCGGCCGCCCGACTTGGTGCGCGCGCTCCTCGGCTTTGTCGGCGTGCTCGACGCCTGGCACGCAATGTCGGACATGCTGCGCAACGCCGCCGGCAACATCAGCGCCGCCGAAAAGACCTTCATTCCCGAGCAGGAACAGGGCAAGGCGATCCGCATCGCCCGCATCTGGACCGCGATCTATGCCGCAACCATCGCCTTGGCGCTCTATTCCGGCTCGTTCCTGCCCCTGATGCTGGTCGGCCTGCCCAGGCTCTATGGTGCCTGGCATCACGTCATGGTCGGTCTGCTGCAGCATGGCGGCCTCGCCGACAATGTCATCGACCATCGGCTGAACAGCCGCACCGTCTACATGAACCCGATCAGCCGCTTCATCTACTGGAACATGAATTACCATGTGGAGCATCATATGTTCCCGATGGTGCCCTATCATGCGCTGCCGAAGCTGCACGCGCTCATCAAGCACGATCTGCCGGCGCCGACGCCGTCGATCCTGGCCGGCTACCGCGAGATGATCCCGGTCTTCCTGCGCCAGCTGCGCAACGAGGACTATTTCCTCAAGCGCGAACTGCCGCCGACCGCCAGGCCGTACCGCGAGGAATTCCACAGCGATGCCATCGCCGCCGCGGCGGAATGATCGCAGCGAGTCCATTTTTCCGGGGAGTGCCGAAATGAACGACTGGGTCGAGGCCTGTGCTGCCGACGACATCGATGAAGAGGATGTGATGCGCTTCGATCATGACGGGCGCACCTTCGCCATCTATCGCAGCGCCGCCGACGAATATTTCGCCACGGACGGGCTTTGCACGCATGAGAAGGTGCATCTTGCCGACGGTCTGGTGATGGATGACATCATCGAATGCCCCAAGCACAATGGCCGCTTCAACTACAAGACCGGCGCGGCCAGGGGCGCCCCGGTCTGCGTCAACCTGAAAACCTATCGGGTCAAGGTCGATGCCGGCAAAGTCCTCGTTCAGGTCGGATGACGGAGATGGCGCGGGGAATGGTCATCATCGGTGCCGGCGAATGCGGCGGGCGGGCAGCACTCGCGCTGCGCGATCTCGGCTATGATGGGCCGGTGACGCTGGTCGGCGACGAGCCGCATCTGCCCTACGAGCGGCCGCCTCTGTCCAAGGAGGCGATGGCCAGCGACGCGCCGGAAATCAAGGCGATCGCCAGCCACGCGGTGCTGGCCGAGAGGTCGATCCGGCATATCCATTCCGTCCAGGCCGCGGCGATCGATCGCGCGGCGCATACGGTGCGCCTGTCCAACGGTTCGGTGCTGCCCTACGACAAGCTCCTGCTGGCCACCGGCTCGACGCCGCGCAAACTGCCGATGCCGGGCCCTGGCGCGCGCTGCGTGTATCTCAGAACCTTCACCGATGCGCTGGCCATTCGCGGCCATCTCGGCACCGGCAGCCGCATTGCCGTCATCGGCGGTGGTTTCATCGGCCTTGAACTGGCCGCCGCGGCTCGCAAGCTCGGCGCTGCCGTCACTGTCATCGAGGCGCAGCCGCGCATCCTGATGCGCGGCGTGCCGGCCGAGATCGCCGCGATCATCCATCAGGCGCATGTCGCCGAGGGCGTCGAGATCCTGTGCGGCGATGGCATCGCCTCCATCGCCGACGACGGCAAAGAGGCGCGCGTGACGCTCGTCGGCGGGCGCGAAGTACCAGCCGACCTCGCCATCATCGGTATCGGCGCGGTGCCGGTGACCGGGCTCGCGGCCGAAGCCGGCCTGACCATCGACAACGGCATCGCGGTCGATGCCGAGCTGCGCAGCAGCGATCCCGACATCTTCGCCGCCGGAGACTGCTGTTCGTTCCCACTTGCGGTCTACGGCGGCCGGCGCGTGCGGCTCGAAGCCTGGCGCAATGCACAGGAGCAAGGTGCGCTGGCAGCGAAAAACATGCTTGGTGCCGGCGAGGCGCATGCGGCGGTGCCGTGGTTCTGGTCGGATCAGTATGGGCTCACCCTGCAGATCGCAGGGCTTTCGGATGAAGGCAGCAGCACAGTGCGACGCGATCTCGGTGACGGCGCCCTCATCCTGTTCCATCTGGATGAGGACGGCCGGCTCGTGGCGGCCAGCGGCATCGGCCCCGACAATGCGGTCGCCCGCGACATCCGGTTGGCCGAAATGCTCATCGGCAAGCGCGCCAGGCCGGCACCGGAAGCACTGGGATCACAGGCCGTCAAGCTGAAGTCGTTGCTGGCGGCTTGAGCGGTGCTAACCTGCGCGGGTTGCCCACGGTCGCCGGCTCATGCCCCATTCGATCCTCGACGGCCTCTCGGTCGCCCAGATCAGGGACGATTTTGCCTCTGCGAAGAAGCCGTTGCACGTCGTGAAGCGCCGCGCAACGGGCATCCTGCCGGCATCATGACTATGGGCGAAAACGGCACTGAAATCACCGAAGCGCATCTGGGCGCCGTTGCGCAGATCGAAGGCTGCGATAGCCAGGAATAGCTGCGGAGGCTCTAGAACAGCGCCTTGAGCTCGGGCAGCTTGTCGTTGACCAGCCAGCCGTAATAATTCTCCTCCGGCAGTTTTTCCGGCTCGCCGGCAGCGCGACGCTTGTCGTTTTCAGCCTTCAGCGCGTAGGCGCGCTGCTCCGGATTGCCGACATTGTAGAGCGTGGCGGTGAGCCCAGGGTTTCCCGAAATGTCGTAGCCGGCAATGTTCTTGTAGGCGTCGATCGATTTCCTGATCGTCGCCGCGACGTAAGGCAGCGTCAGGTCGGGATCCATGATGGTCTTGTAGACCGAATTGGGATCGCCGACATCGAGCTTAGGCAGGCCCGACACCTTGTGCACGAGATCGCTCATCTGCAGCGCGGTCAGCGGGTTGAGCTGGCCGAGCCCAAAAGTCTGGCCGGCATAATAGGGCTGGAAGAAGGTGGCGCCGAAACGGTCATCGGGAAAGTCCTCGCCACCGACGTTCTTGCCGCGAAATGTATGGTTCCACACCTGCTCGCGGCATTCCCACAGATCATAGCTGTCCGACATCCCTGCGCATTTCTTGAACTCCGGCCGCTGCACGAAATCGGTGATGTCTTCGCCGTCATAGGCGAAAGACAGCTTGCTGGAGAGATAGGAGATCGCCTTGACGTAATAGGTCTGCAGCCGGTCATAGGCGTCGACATTGTAGGTGTGTTCGCCGACGATGGCACCGACGATATGCATCGGATCTATGCCATAGGCGGCAGCGGCCTTCTTGATCTTGCCGCGGAGATCGGGGTCGTTCTGCAGCAAGGCATAGACCTTGCGATATTTCGCCTGGAAGGTGGTGTTGGTCGCCTGCGTGCGCCGGCTCGAGGCGCCGGGAATATCGGGCTGCTCGGCATTGCGGTTTCCCGGCGGCACGAGTGTCGCTGCTTCGGCCGCGAACAGCGTCGCCGCCAGCGTCAGGCCGAGAAGGACCGGCCTGAGAATGATTGGGATGAATTTTTTCATGCGCCGCCGCCCAAAGATATTGCCGCGCAAACTAGGGTAGTGCTCTGGGTCGAGTCGAGAGCCCCTTCACCCGGCAAGTCGAAAGGTGGCCAGATGGTACCATCTGGCCACACATGATTGTCTGCCGGCTGCCTGAACCGGCGCCGCGCTTTAAAGGATGAATCGTGACAAATCTGTGTTTCGCGAGAGGTCGCCCACATGCTTTTCGACATAGGCGGCGTCGATGGTGACCGACGTGCCGTTGCGGTCTGGGGCGTCATACGAAATCTCGTCCAGCACCCGCTCCATCACCGTCTGCAGCCGCCGGGCGCCGATATTCTCGACGCTGTCATTGAGGTCGACGGCGATGCCGGCCAGCGAATCGATGGCGTCGTCGGTGAAGGTCAGGTCGACGCCCTCGGTCTTCATCAGCGCGATATATTGCTTGATCAGGCTCGCTTCCGTCTCGGTCAGGATGCGGACGAAATCTTGCTTCTCCAAGGCCCGCAGTTCGACGCGAATCGGCAGCCGGCCCTGCAATTCCGGCAACAGGTCGGACGGCTTCGAGACGTGGAACGCGCCCGAGGCGATGAACAATATGTGGTCCGTCTTCACCGGTCCGTATTTGGTCGCCACCGTGGTGCCCTCGACCAGCGGCAGCAGGTCGCGCTGCACGCCTTCGCGCGACGGGCCGCCGGAAATGTCGGATCTCGCCGCGATCTTGTCGACCTCGTCGAGGAAGACGATGCCGTCATTTTCCGTTGCGTCGAGCGCCCGGCGAACCACCTCGTCCTGGTCGAGCAGCTTGTCGGACTCGTCGCTGACCAGCAGATCGTAAGACTCCTTCACCGTCGTTTTGCGCGATTTGGTCTTCTTGCCGCCCATCGCCTTTGACAGCATGTCGTTGATGTTCAGCACGCCGATATTGGCGCCCGGCATGCCGGGGATCTCGAAGCCGGGCATGCCGCCATTGCCGGTGTCGGCCACCTCGATCTCGATCTCCTTGTCGTCCAGTTCGCCGTCGCGCAGCTTCTTGCGGAAACTATCGCGCGTCGCCGGGCTGGCGGTCTTGCCGACCAGTGCCTCCAGCACGCGTTCCTCGGCGTTGATGTGGGCGCGCGCCTTGACGTCCTCGCGCATCTTTTCGCGCACCAGGCCGATGGCGATCTCGACGAGATCGCGGATGATCTGCTCGACGTCACGGCCGACATAGCCGACCTCGGTGAACTTGGTGGCTTCGACCTTGACGAAAGGCGCCCCGGCCAGCCGCGCCAGGCGGCGCGAGATTTCGGTCTTGCCGACGCCGGTCGGGCCGATCATCAGGATGTTCTTCGGCATCACCTCTTCGCGCATCTGGCCTTCCAGCTGCTGGCGGCGCCAGCGGTTGCGCAAGGCAATGGCCACGGCGCGCTTGGCGTCCTTCTGGCCGATGATGAAGCGGTCGAGTTCCGAAACGATTTCGCGGGGAGAAAATGTCGTCATATCACTAAATTCCACTTTGCCACTGCTTGATGGCCTCGAACGGATGCAGCAGCATGATCACGTTGAGTGTCAGATTGTCCCGGATAAGATAGCCGGTACCCAGTTCGAAGAGGATGGCGAGGCTGACGATCACCCATATAGGTAGCCTTCGCGCCATCACAAATCCCAGCACCATGGCCAGTGTGTCGGACACCGAATTGATGATGCTGTCGCCGTAATAGTCGAGCGAGATCGTGCCGGCGCGGTAGCGGTCGATGATGAACGGGCTGTTCTCAAGCAATTCCCAGCCGCCCTCGATGAGGACGGCGAAGGCCAGCCGCAAGCCGATCGGCGAACGCGGAAAGAGGAACCTCGCCAAGGCGTAGAACAGGAAGCCGTGGATGATGTGCGAGAAAGTGTACCAGTCGGAAATGTGCTGGGAATTCTCCGAACTGTTCACCACGCCATGCCAGAGTTTCACGTAGCCGCAGGTGCAGATCGGCGTCCGGCCCATGCCATAGAGGGCCCCGGCCTGGAAGATGAGCAGGCCAAGGACGATCAGGAGACCCATGCGCCAGCTGTCTTCATAGGCCGAGTAGCCCTCGCCCACGCCTGGCTTGCTCATCCGGTTATTCCCCCATCTGTTCATCGTCGGCATCGATCGCCATCAGCACGACGTCGCCATAGACCGATTGCCTGCGGTCTATCGCCCGGAATCCGGCTTTTTCATAGGCGCGGATGGCCCGGATGTTGGCGGGGTTGGGGTCGATGATGACGCGGGGCACACCCTCCTCGAACAGATCTTCGACGAACCGCCGCACGATCGCCGAGCCGTGGCCCAGGCCGAGCAGCTCCGGCGGGCCGATCGACAGGTCGATGCCCAGCGTTCCGAACGGCTGGTCGGCATAGGGGTGGTCGTCTTCCAGATGCGGGTCGTAGCTCTGCAGATAGGCGATCGGCTTGCCGGCGAGTTCCACGATCAGCGGCTCGACCGAAATCGAGTCGATATGCTCGCGGATCTCGGCGATCTCCGTCTCCGCATCGTTCCACCACTCGGCCAGATGCGGTTCGGCGAGCCAGCCGGCGATCATCGGCAGGTCTTTTTCGGTAACCGGCCGAAAATCGTAGCTACCGTCTTGTTTGGTCATGATCTTCTCCGAAAACCGGTCCTCACTTTCGCTTACGCGGTCCTGCGGATCGGGATCATGGCCACCCTCTCAGGCGGCATCGAGCGTTTCGACGACGAAGTTGTTGTTGGTGTAGACGCAGATGTCGGAGGCGATCTGCATCGCCTTGCGGGCGATCTCCTCGGCATCCTTGTCGGTGTCCATCAGCGCCCGCGCCGCGGCCAGTGCGTAATTGCCGCCCGAACCGATGGCCATGACGCCATATTCGGGTTCGAGCACGTCGCCGGTGCCGGTCAGCGCAAGCGAGACCGACTTGTCGGCCACCAGCATCATTGCCTCCAGCCGGCGCAGGTAGCGGTCGGTGCGCCAGTCCTTGGCGAGTTCGACGCAGGCGCGCGTCAGCTGGTCGGGATATTGTTCGAGCTTGGCTTCCAGCCGTTCCAGCAGCGTGAAGGCGTCGGCGGTGGCGCCGGCGAAACCGGCAATCACGTTGCCGCCCTTGCCGATGCGGCGGACCTTGCGGGCATTGCCCTTCATGATGGTCTGGCCAAGGCTGACCTGGCCGTCGCCGGCGATCACCACCTTGTTGCCCTTGCGCACCGTCACGATGGTCGTGGCGTGCATGGTCGGATTATCAGACATTATTGGCTCCGATTCGCGCGATCCCAAAAGGCGATTGGCGCGGTACGAGTGATTTTATCGGCCATATGTATGCATGGGACCAATGATTGCAAATCGCCTCTCCGGCAAGGCCGATACCTCTGTCCGAGGCAACTGGCAATCGCCGGATCATGCTGATAGAAGGCTTTCGTTTTCAAGCCGGTGAATGTTCGAAGCTCGTCCGCGGCGCTTTGAACCCCGAGACAAGGACAAGGTCATGGCGCCCCGTTCCGCCGAAGCCAGCCGCAAGACCAAGGAAACCGACATCTCGGTGTCGATCCATGTCGACGGTGCGGGCAAATCCGATATCGCCACGGGCGTCGGCTTCTTCGACCATATGCTCGACCAGCTTTCGCGCCATTCGCTGATCGACATGACGGTGAGGGCCAAGGGAGACCTGCACATAGACGACCACCACACGGTCGAGGACACCGGCATCGCGCTCGGCCAGGCCTTGACTAAGGCGCTTGGCGAGCGGCGCGGCATCATGCGCTACGCCTCGATCGACCTTGCCATGGACGAGACGCTGACGCGCGCGGCGATCGACGTGTCCGGCCGGCCGTTCCTGGTGTGGAACGTGTCGTTCTCGTCGCCCAAGATCGGCACCTTCGACACCGAGCTGGTGCGGGAATTCTTCCAGGCGCTGGCCCAGAATGCCGGCATCACGCTGCATGTCACCAACCATTATGGCGCGAACAACCACCATATCGCCGAGACCTGCTTCAAGGCGGTGGCGCGTGCGCTGCGTGCCGCGCTCGAGCCCGACCCGCGCCAGCCGGACGCGGTTCCCTCCACCAAGGGATCGTTGAAGGGATAGGCCATGGCCACTTATGTCGTGATGGAACCGCCCGGCCGCGGCGAGAAGGTCGATGCAACGGCCTTTATCCGCGATGGCTTCACCTGGCTCGGCCTGCTGGCGCCGCCGCTATGGCTCGCCTGGCATCGGCTGTGGATCGAGGCCGGACTTGCCTTCGTCGTCATGGGCCTGCTTTCGATGGCTGGGCAAAACCTTCGCCTTGGGCTGGCAAGTTCGCTGCTGTCGCTCCTGGTTTCGTTCTATGTTGGCCTGGAAGGGCAGGGGTTGCGCATCGCGGCCCTTCGCCGGCGCGGCTGGCATGAATGGGGCGTGGTTCGCGCCGGCCGCCTCGACGACGCCGAAATCCGCCATGCGCTGGAGGTCGAGGAGCACGCGGAGGACATCGCGCCGCCGCGCATCGTCCCCGACGCCGCCCTGGCGCGCCCGGCGCAGCCGGGCATGGCGCTGGGCCTGACCCACATACCGGGACGGCCCTGACATGCGGGTAGCAATCATCGACTACGGCTCGGGCAATCTGCGCTCGGCCACCAAGGCCTTCGAGCGTGCCGCGCGCGAGGCCGGCATATCGGCCGAGATCGACCTGACGGCCGATGCCGACCGGGTGCGCAGCGCCGACCGCATCGTCCTGCCCGGCGTCGGCGCCTATGCCGACTGCGCGGCAGGCCTGCGTGCGGTCGATGGCATGTGGGAGGCGGTCGAGGACGTCGCGATCGCCAAGGGCCGGCCCTTCCTCGGCATCTGCGTCGGCATGCAGCTGATGTCCGAGCGCGGCCTGGAAAAGACCGTCACCCATGGCTTCGGCTGGATTTCGGGCGACGTCAAGGAGATCATGCCCACCGGTCCGGCGCTGAAAGTCCCGCAGATCGGCTGGAACACGATCGAGCTCAGGCGCCAGCACCCGCTGTTTGCCGGCATCCCGACCGGACCGGACGGGCTGCACGCCTATTTCGTCCATTCCTACCATCTCGACGCGAAAAAGCCGGACGAGATTCTGGCCGTCGCCGACTATGGTGGTCCGGTCACGGCGGCGGTCGCCCGCGACAATCTCGTTGGCACGCAATTCCATCCCGAAAAGAGCCAGGCGCTCGGCCTGGCGCTGATCACGAATTTCCTGCGCTGGAGGCCCTAGAGCATGAGCAAGAAGGCGCCCGACTCGTGATCCTGTTTCCCGCCATCGACCTCAAGGACGGCCAGTGCGTGCGCCTGAAGCACGGCGACATGGCGACCGCGACCATCTACAATGATGATCCGGCCGCGCAGGCAAGAGCCTTCGAGGACCAGGGTTTCGAATGGCTGCACGTCGTCGACCTCAACGGTGCTTTCAAGGGCCAGAGCGTCAACAGTGCGGCGGTCGGCGCCATCCTCAAGGCGACCAAGAACCCGGTGCAGCTCGGCGGCGGCATCCGCACGCTGGCGCAGATCGAGGACTGGCTCGACCGGGGGCTGGCCCGCGTCATCCTCGGCACGGTGGCGGTGCGCGATCCCGACCTGGTGAGGCAGGCCTGCAAGGCTTTCCCGGGCAAGGTCGCCGTCGGCATCGACGCCAAGGGCGGCAAGGTGTCCGTGGAGGGCTGGGCCGAGGCGTCGAGCCTTGGCGTCGTCGAACTGGCCAGGAAATTCGAGGGCGCCGGTGTGGCGGCCATCATCTACACCGATATCGACCGCGACGGCGTGCTGACCGGCATCAACTGGGATGCCACCATCGACCTCGCCGAGTCCGTATCGATCCCGGTCATCGCTTCGGGCGGCCTCGCCTCGATCGCCGACATCGTGCGCATGACCATGCCCGACGCACAGAAGCTCGAAGGCGCCATCTCCGGTCGCGCGCTCTATGACGGCCGCATCGATCCGGCCGAGGCGCTGGCGATCCTGAAGGGCGGGCCGGCGGCGGGGGCGAAATCGTGAAAATCACCATCATCCTGGCCTCCTATGACAGCGGCCACTATCATGGCGGCATGGGCCAGGGCCCGGACGCGCTGATTGCAGGCGGCCTGGTCGACGCCCTGACCATTGCCGGCCACGAGGTAGCGGTCGTGGATATCGGCAGGGTCGGTGGCGACCAGGAACGCGAGATCGCCACCGGTTTCGCCGTCTGCAACGCCGTCTCGGGCGAGGTCCGCATTGCCATCGACAGGGGACGGTTCCCCGTCGTGCTCGCCGGAAACTGCCTGACATCGGCCGGCGCGGTCGCCGGCGAGGGTGCCGATGCGATCATCTGGGCCGACCAGCACGGCGACCTCAACACGCCCGAGACCTCCGTATACGGCTTTCTCGACGGCATGGCGCTGGCGACCGTGCTTGGCCTGTGCTGGCGCCCGATGGCATCAGCCATTCCCGGCTTCAAGCCGATAGATCCCTCGCGTTGCGTGCTCCTCGATGCCCGCGATCTCGACCCGGCCGAGGAAGAGCTCCTCAAGACCTTGCCGGTGATCCGCGCCGAATGCTCCGGCGTCGGGCCGGCAACCGCGAAGCTGAAGGCCGCAGGCGCCAAGGGCGTGCACATGCATCTCGATCTCGACGTGCACGACCCCAAGGATCTGCAGGCAAACCGCTACGTCACGTCAGGCGGGCCAAGCCCCGAACAGTTGCGCGGCGCGGCTTGCGCCATGGCGCTTGCCGTTCCGGTCGTCGGCATCACTATTTCCGCCTACGATCCGGCCTTCGATGCGCAGGCTGAGGTGCCGCCGCGGGTCGGCCGGCTGCTCAACGATCTCATCGCCACGATAGAGGGCCGCTGATGCTGAAAGCCCGTGTCATCCCATGCCTTGACGTCAAGGACGGCCGCGTCGTCAAGGGCGTCAACTTCGTCGACCTCGTCGACGCCGGCGACCCGGTCGAGGCGGCCAAGGCCTATGACGCCGCCGGTGCCGACGAGCTCTGCTTTCTCGACATCACCGCCTCGTCCGACAACCGTGAAACCATCTTCGATGTCATCGCCCGCACCGCCGAGCAGTGCTTCATGCCGCTCACCGTCGGCGGCGGCGTGCGCCAGGTCGCCGACATCAGGAAGCTGCTTCTGGCCGGCGCCGACAAGGTGTCGATCAATACGGCAGCGGTGAAGAATCCGGATTTTGTCGCCGAAGCCGCCGACAAGTTCGGCAACCAGTGCATCGTCGTCGCCATCGACGCCAAGAAAGTGTCCGGTACCGGCGAGGCCGACCGCTGGGAGATCTTCACCCATGGCGGGCGCGAGAAGACCGGCATCGACGCGATCGAATTCGCCCGCAAAATGGTCGATCGCGGCGCCGGCGAGATCCTGCTGACCTCGATGGACCGCGACGGCACCAAGGCCGGCTACGACATCGCGCTGACACGCGCGATCGCCGATGCGGTGCGCGCGCCGGTCATTGCTTCGGGCGGCGTCGGCACGCTGGATCACCTGGTCGAAGGCATTCGCGACGGCCATGCCGGCGCGGTGCTGGCGGCCTCGATCTTCCATTTCGGTACCTACACAATCGCCCAGGCCAAGGCGCATATGGCCGCCGCGGGGCTGCCGATGCGGCTGGACTCCTTGGGCGATCGGCCCTAGAGGCTGTTCCGGCTAAGAAAAGGGCCCAGGCGCCATGGCTGAATTCTCGCTGTCCGATCTGGAAAAAGTCGTCCATGAGCGCGCCCATTCCGGCGACCCGGATTCCTGGACGGCGAAACTGTTCGCGCGCGGCATCGACAAGGCGGCCCAGAAACTTGGCGAGGAGGCGGTCGAGACGGTGATTGCCGCCGTCAAGGGCGACAGAGAGGGCCTCGTTTCCGAAAGTGCCGATCTTATATATCATTGGCTCGTCGTCCTCGGCCTCTCGGGTGTTCCGCTGAGCGAGGTGCTCAAGGAGCTCGAAAGCCGCACCGGGCGTTCGGGCATCGCCGAGAAGGCGTCACGGCCCAAGGGCTGACCGCGAGGGAGGGCAGGTATCTCGATGGATCAGCTCGCGCCAACCGAGAAGTATTCCCCCTTTCGTTTCTTCTCGGCCGAGCAATGGTCGCAATTCCGCGCCGACACGCCACTGACGCTGAGCGAGGACGAGTTCCGCCGCCTGCGTTCGCTCAACGATCCGGTCGACCTCGAGGAGGTCAAGCGCATCTATCTGTCGTTGTCGCGGCTTCTGTCCGCCCATGTCGAGGCGAGCCAGCTCTTGTTCCGGCAGCGCCAGGCCTTCTTCAACGCCGTCGACATCGTCAAGACGCCGTTCATCATCGGCATCGCCGGCTCCGTCGCCGTCGGCAAATCGACCACCGCACGCGTGCTGAAGGAGCTTCTGGCGCGCTGGCCGTCGAGCCCCAAGGTCGATCTCATCACCACTGACGGTTTCCTGCTGCCCAATGAGGTGCTACGCCGCGAGAACCTGATGGAACGCAAGGGCTTTCCCGACAGTTACGACGTCGGCGCGCTGCTGCGTTTCCTCTCGGGCATCAAATCGGCGCTGCCGGATGTCCGCGCGCCGGTCTATTCCCACCTCACCTACGACGTCATTCCCGGGGAGTTCGTCACCATCGACCGGCCCGACATCCTGATCTTCGAAGGCATCAATGTCCTGCAGCCGGGCAAGTTGCCGCAGGACGGCAAGATCGTGCCCTTCCTGTCCGACTTTTTCGACTTCGCGATCTATATCGATGCCGACGAGAAGCTGATCCACGAATGGTACATCTCGCGCTTCATGCGGCTGCGCGAGACCGCCTTCCGCAATCCGGACTCCTTCTTCCACCGCTATTCGCAGCTTTCGGAGGAAGCGGCGCGCGCCATCGCCGAAGGCCTGTGGTCCAACATCAATCTGAAGAATTTGCGCGAGAACATCCTGCCGACCCGGGCCCGCGCCGACCTCATCCTGCGCAAGGGCGCCGACCATCTGGTCGAGGAAGTGGCGCTGCGCAAACTTTAGACCAGAGGTCTTCACCGATGTGGCGGCCCGCCACCGGCGGGCCCGCCAACTCGACGTTCATGTCATCCGCATCGCGGCTCAGCCATTGGCGAACGGCACGGCGACATAGATCTGGCTGCCGTCGCGTTCGACCAGCAGCAGCACCGACTTGCGGCCCGATTTGCTCGCTTGCGTGATCGCCTGCGTGACCTGCCTGGCGCTCTTCACCGGGGCCTGGTTGACGGCGACGATGACATCGCCGAGCTGGATGCCGGCAGCGGCGGCCGCCTTGTCGGGGTTGACGCGCGCAACCACCGCGCCATGCTCGTTCTCGGCGAGGTTCATTTCCTGGCGAATGTCGGGCGTGATGTCCATCAGGCCGAGGCCGATCGCCGGGGCACGGGAGCCCTGCTCGGCGCTCGGCGCGTTGGACTCACCGGCCGATGCCGTCTTCACGTCGTCGCTGTTTTGCCCGACGTTGACGGAAATCTGCATCGCCTTGCCCTTGCGCCAGACATCAAGCGTTTCCTTGGCGCCGGGCGCCACATCGGCGACGGCCCGCGACAGATCCTTGGGGTCTTTCACGTCCTGACCGGCGAAGCCGGTGATGACGTCGCCGGCCTCGACGCCGGCGCTGGCGGCGGGCGAGCTGTCATTGACCTTGGAAACCAGCGCGCCGCCCGAGTGATCGAGCCCGATGGCGCTTGCCACGTCAGGCGTCACCGACTGGATCTCGACGCCGAGATAGCCGTACTGGATGGAACCGTCCTTCATCAGCTTGGCGACGACCTTTTGGGCCTGGTCCGACGGGATGGCGAAGCCGACGCCGACACTGCCGCCATTGGGCGAATAGATCGCCGTGTTGATGCCGACGACATTGCCGTTCACATCCACAAGCGGGCCACCGGAATTGCCATGGTTGATCGGCGCGTCGATCTGGATGAAATCGTCGAACGGCCCGCTATGCAGGTCGCGGCCGCGTGCCGAGACGATGCCGGCGGTGACCGTGGTGCCGATGCCGAACGGATTGCCGATCGCCAGCACCTGGTCTCCGGTCATCAGCCTGTCGGAATCGCCCCATTTGATCGTCGGCAAGGGCTTGTCGGATTTGATCTTGAGCACGGCAAGGTCGTTCTTGGCATCGCGGCCGACGAGCTTGGCGGGAAGTTCGGTGCCGTCATCGAGCGTCACCTTGATCGAAGAGGCGCCGTCGACGACGTGGTTGTTGGTGACGATGGTGCCGTCGGCACTGACGATGAAGCCGGAACCGAGCGCTTCGGCCCGTTGCGCCTGCTGAGGCGGCGTCTGCGGAGCGGGCATGCCCTGGTCGCCGAAGAACTGGCGGAAATACTGGTCGAACGGCGAGTTGCCGAGAGGCATGCCGTCATCGGCGCCAGCGGGCTGCGCCTTCATGATGGTGGTGACCGTGACGACCGCTGGCTTGTCGGCCGCCACGATCGGCGCAAAGGACCCGTTCGGGGCCGTTATTCCGGCGACCGGGGTCTGGGTCGTCGCGACAATCTTGCTGACGCCGGTGCTGTTCGCGCTCTGGGCGAACGAGACGATGACGGGGGAGATGATCAGCGCGGCGCCCAGCAGGGCGGCGACGCGATGCCTACGAAGAATACCAAGAGGTGACATGGTCGTTCTGTCCGGGCGAGAGTTGATCCGGCGCCGCGGGCACCCTGGGGGAAGCGCCCGTCGGCGTGTCGACGACCGGATCGCCTGTCTCGCCGTACATGGCGCCCGGCCGGATCGACACCGAGGTATCTAGGGTGCCCAACGGCCCGAATTAGGGTTTTTGGCCGACCTTACGAAGATTTAATTCAGGGAGCGCTTACGGATCGTCATGCCGGCGCAGGTAGTCGGTCGCAATCTCGCGCATACGCATGCGGTCGAAGCTCGGCCCGTGGCCGCCATGGCCGATGCGAATCGGCAGGTCGAGCAGGCGCTGCATGGTGCTGGCATAGGCGGCCCGATCGGAATCCGGCAGCGAGTCGATCAGTGTGTCGTCGTAGATGGCATCGCCGCTGAAGAACAGCCCGTCGGCCTCGTCGAAAAGCGCGATCGAATCCGGCGAGTGCCCGGGCAGGTGCAGCACGCGAAATTGCCGGTCGCCCAGATCGATCACGTCGCCCTCGTCGAGCGTCCGCGTCAACGGCGCCGAGGGGATCTTGTAATCGGCGGCCCTCCAGCCCGGCACCGGCAATTTCGACACGGCGCCTTCGAGATCGTGGAACATCCAGGCATAGGTCGCCGCCTCATGCATGGTTTCGAATTGCGCGGCGCTCATCCTCGGTCCGGCCCGCCACGGAAATTCGTGCAGCGAACCGACATGGTCGAGATGGATGTGGGTGGCAACGACCAGCAGCGGTTTGCCATGCGGCGTCTCGATCTGTGGCGCCAGCGGGCAGATGCCCATGCCGGTGTCGACCAGGAGGTCGGCGTCGCGGCCGCGCAGGTGCCAGATGTTGGCGCGCACATAGTCATGCACGAACGGCTCGGTCAGCATTGTCGTCCCGTCGCCGACGATGCTCTTGCTGAACCACTCCGGCATCACAAGTGAACCTGGCTTCAGGTGTGCGCCCTTTATCAAACGAAAGGCTTCCCGACCCTGTACTTTTCCGGCACCAGCCGCTTGAGATAGGCCATGCCGGCCTCGGACAGCTGGTTGACGTCGGACTTCATGAAATCGTCAGGCATGTGACGTGTCTTGCCGGCGACGTTCTTCAGCGGCACCTTCTTCAGAACGGTCCTTGCGCCATCATATTGCAGTGCCACGGAGCCGCCGCCCTGTTCGGCGACGGACACGGCGAACGCGCCGGCATCGAACGCTTCTTGTGCGTCGACGGCACTGATGGCGCCGACATAGCCCCGCGGCATGTAGCCGAGCGCGTCGACGCGGGCCCGCTTGCCCGGCAGGCCTTCGGCCAATGCGCGCTCGAGGGCCGCCGGCAGGTCGCTGCCCGACAATTTGACGTTGCCATGCGCGTCGCGCTCGAGCTTCTCCGGCGGCACCAGGCTTTCGACCAGCGCCTTGCCGTCGGCGGTGCTCACCCCTTCCGACACGGCGACGATGCAGCGCTTGTGGCGGTCGAGCGTGGCACGCACATCGTCGATGAAGCCCGCGGCCGAGAATGGCCGCTCCGGCACGTAAACCAGATGCGGGCCGCTGTCGGGATCGAGCTGCCAGGCGGCGGCCGCTGCGGTGAGAAAACCGGCATGCCGGCCCATCACGATGCCGACATAGATGCCGGGCAAGGCGCGGAAATCGAGATCGACGGACAGGAAGGCGCCGGCGACGAACTCGGCCGCCGAGATGAATCCCGGCGTATGGTCGTTCTCCTCCAGGTCATTGTCGATGGTCTTCGGCGCATGGACGAAAGCAATCGAGCCGCCCGCGGCGTCGGTCAGGATCTGCTGCGTGCCCGACGTGTCGTTGCCGCCGATATAGATGAAGGCATCGGCGCCGGCCTTCTTCAGGCCGTTGAGGATCACGTCGCAATAGGCCGCATCCGGCTTGTCGCGCGTCGAGCCGAGTGCCGCGCTTGGCGTTCCCGCGATCAGCCGCAGCCGATCCTCGGGGATGGCCGAAAGGTCGACATAGTTGCCATCGCGAATGCCGCGCACGCCATGGATGGAGCCCAGGACCTTGGCGCCGGGATGCCGCTTGCGGATCTCCAGCGTGGCGCCGACCACTGTCTGGTTGATGACGGCCGTCGGGCCGCCGCCTTGTGCGATGACAAAAGTTCCGGCCATTCCTGACGTCTCCCGAGGCGATGAATTCGCAGGCACCTTCGCCTGTCTTTCGCCATCGTGCAACGGGAGAGTCCGGAGCATGATCCCGAAAAGTCTTGGGAAAGATCATGCTTGGGCTGGAGCGGAGCGCGGCCGTCCGGCCGCCTCAACCAATCAGATGACGACGACCGGGTTTTTCTTCGAAACCCGGCTGTAGAGGTCGATAATGTCCTGGTTGATCAGGCGCACGCAGCCCGATGACATCGCCTGGCCGATGCTCCACCATTCGGGCGAGCCGTGGATGCGGTAGCCGGTGTCCCTGCCGTCCTGGTAGATGTAGAGCGCGCGCGCCCCGAGCGGGTTGGTGAGGCCGCCGGGCTGGCCGCCCTGCCACTTCACCAGTTCGGGCTTGCGCTGGATCATCTCCGGCGGCGGCGTCCAGGTCGGCCATTCCCTGCCGTACTGGATGTTGGCGCGGCCGGACCAGCGGAAGCCATCCTTGCCGATACCGACGCCGTAGCGGATGGCGTCGCCGCCCGGCTGGACGAGATAGAGCATGCGCTCCTTGAGATGCACGACGATGGTGCCGGGCGCCTCGCCGGTGGTGTCGACGACGATCTGGCGGCGGAATTCGGGCTTGACCTTGAGATAAGGCACTTCAGGCACGTTGAAACCATTGTCCGTCAAGGCGGCGTACATCAGGTCGGGGCTGGTGATGTTCCTGTCGACGCTGATCGCCGGCCGCATCGGCGGCACGGAACCGGTGACCGTATTGTCGAGTTCAAGCGCCGGCATGCCGCCGCCGGAAGTCGAGCAGCCGGCCACGCCGAGCAGCGCCAGCGCGCCTGCGCCGGACAGGACGGCGCGGCGGGAAAGATGATGATCGGTTTCGATAGCGTCGCCGTCCCGTGGCGGCGTCAGACCTTGCGGCAACTCACGCATATACCCAAACCCTACGCTGTCGGCGGGAAGCACGGTCCGGCCGGATAGCGGGCATTTTCATCATTCATGGTTGATAAAGCGTGAATGCCTTGCGCCACCTGCATTTGCGCCTGGCATGGCGACCACGGACCGTCCCGAATGAACGGGCAACCGGGCCGTCGGCACAAAAAGACCCAGGTCGAGCCATAATCCCGGCACCGGCCTTTCCTACGCATCACGCAATCAGCGAGGGGCCTCCATGTGCAAGACTTTAAAAACCGACATCGCGCTTTTTGCCGCTGCTATTGTCGCGGCCGCATTGGTTCTCGGTGCCGAGGTCAGCATGGCCGACATCGTGAGCACGCTGGGCGGCGCGAACTGACGCCGATTTGCCTTTGGCGCGATTGATTGCGCGGCAATTCCAGGGAAAGTGCGTTGCGGTCTTCCACGCGGATTTTCGCAGAAACAGAAATCAGGCCTCTTTACATCGCCCCTGGGCTGAGGATTTATCCTTCTCCTTAACCCAAGGGAGACAGACATGTCCTTCGAGAACTGGGCCGCTTTCGCCGCCGCGTCGACCATCCTGCTCGTCATTCCGGGTCCGACCATCCTGCTGGTCGTGTCCTATGCGCTGGGCCAGGGCTGGCGCACCGCCTTGCCGATGGCGGTTGGCGTGGCGCTCGGCGATTTCACCGCCATGACCTTGTCCATGCTCGGCATCGGTGCGCTGCTCGCCGCTTCAGCAACCGTCTTCACCATCCTGAAGCTGATCGGCGCCGGCTATCTGATCTATCTCGGCGTGAAACTGTTCCGTGCCGGCGGCGCGCTGAAGGCCGAGCCGCGCACCGACGCGGTGTCTTCGGCCAAGATGATGGCGCATGCCTGGCTGGTCACCGCGCTCAACCCGAAAAGCATCACCTTCTTCGTCGCCTTCCTGCCGCAGTTCCTTGACCGGCACGCCGATTTCTGGACGCAGATGCTGATCTTCGAGACGACATTCCTGGCGCTCGCCTTCGCCAATGCCTTCGGCTATGCGCTGATCGCGGCTCGTGCCCGAAACGTCGTGCGCAATCCCAAGGCGATCCGCATCTTCAACCGCACCGGCGGCACGCTGCTGGTCGGCGCCGGCATCGCCACGATGGCGATGCGTTCGGGCAATTGAGATAAGTCGGCGCGCTCTAACTCTTTGTTTTGACGCAATTCCGGACGGAAAACCGCTCACACTTTTCCTGGAATTACTCTAAGGTGTGTTGTGATTCAGGTCAGGCCGAACCGAAATTGGCGGATTTCGAGAACCGGCGCGGAGCGGACTTGAAGTCCGTGACCCCGAAAGCGCGGAAAGCCGCTGTTCGCAGGCCGCCTCACCTGAATATCGGCACACCGTGGCTCACCATTTGACGCTGATACCGACATTACCCTCGAGGATGCGGCGCTTGTCGCCGCCCAGATTGGTCGTGTAGTCGCCGGTGGCAAAAAGGCTGACCTTGTCGGTCACCTCGGCGATCACGCCGCCGCCGAACTCGAAGGAGGTCGACCGGCCCTCTGTCGAGATGTCGGTGGTGTCGAAATTGACATGGCTGGTGCCGCCGAAATCGTGCCAGATGTTGGCTTTGAGGTAGGGCTGCAGCGCCACGCCGTTGATGGTGGTCTCGCCCTGCAGCCGCGCACCCAGCCGGCCGCTGACGCTGTCGTTGGTATCGAAGGAAACCGACGAGAAGCGGTCGTTGGTGTCGTCGAGCGACAGATGCTGCCAGACCAGTTGCGCCTGCGGTTCAAGCGTCCAGCCCTGCGCCAGCGCGATGGGATAGCCGCCTTCCAGCGAAGCGGTGACGCCTGTTCCGCCGACATCGATGCCGATCCCGCGCGACGATGTCGCGTCGCCGCCGAAGAAGGTGGCCATGAGGACGCCGTCAAGGTACCAGCCGCTTTGGCCGATTCGGGTCCAGTAACCGCCGACGCTGGTGCCGGTGACGTCAAGGCTGCCGACGGACAGATCGTTCCATCCCAGTGCCTGGCCGCGCAGATCGCCCTTCATGCTGGCGTAGGCGGCGAACAGGCCGGCGCGATCGATTCCGCCCGAGGCGGTGTCGCGGCCGAACACGTCGAAGCCCGCCTGAAGGCCGAACAGCGTGCCGTCGAAGGAGGGCGACACCGTTCCCGACCAGCCCATCTTGGCGTCCTGACCGTAGATGCGGCCCCAGACCGGCGATAGCTCGGGGTTCGACAGCAGGCTTTGCTCACCCCGCCGTTCGTGGAAGGTGCCAAGCGTCGTCATCGCCAGGTGTTCGGCCACCGGCGGCAAGGCCGAATAGACAGGCACCTCGATGCGGTAGAGCGGGATCACGGCAGCCTGCACCGCCGTCGCGCCGGGTGTCGGTGGCGCCGGCT